>SLDG01000141.1 GCA_007125355.1 Balneolales bacterium
AAAGTCCGAATAAATATTCTGAGGTGTACCTCCCGATGAGTTTACTACCATAATGCGTCCATCTATCGGATCATTAATTGAATTGCCGGCTAATAATGCTAATCTTTCGCCGTTCGGACTCCACTGTACATCACCTATTTTACCGGCATTATCAATTTTGTTCTCTAATTCAAGAGTAGAGGCGTTAACAATATGCACTCTCTGGAACATGTATTGGTAATCTACTTTCGGTGATGGTGCTACTGAAACAGCAAGTTTAGTACCATCGTGGCTCCAGCTCATTATATAATAAGATCCATAAACACTAATCTGACGTGCTTCAGGAGACGGAACTCCGAGATCAACCACAAATCCTAAACGATGTGGGATATTTTCCTCAAAAATTTCCGGATCATAAGGGAGCGGATTTTCCGGCAGATCGAGTTGTTCCCTTGACATAAAAGCAATTCTTCTGCCATTTGGGTCCCATTCATAGCCTAAAATGGCAGATGAGTGGCTGAAAAGCCTTGTCGTTTCTCCGGTTGCCGGATTCAGTTCATACAGCGCGTTTGTGTCATCGCCATCTTTTCTTGTTAAAAAAGTAAACGTACCCGCACCAGGCCTTTGAGCTAAAGCAGTTGCGTTTCTTTCCAACTCATAATGTGCTGATTCTCCAGTCTCAAGATTCATATAATGCAATTGTACGGATGAAGGAGAATTTTCGGTTCTGGGATCTGAAGGAACTACTTTTGTGTAAGCGATATGTTCACCATCAGATGAAATTTGAACAGCACCAACAATTTTTAGTTCTGCAACCTGCATAGGTGTCATGCCCTGTGCAAAAAGGCTGCTAATTAAAAAGAGGCTAAAAAAAGCGGTTAATCCAGCGCTTTTTAAGTAATTTACCATATACTTCATTTTTATAATTTTGGTTAGTTAATAATTAGGAGCATTTTGAGTATGCTTTTTTAAAAAAACTTTCGTCTGAATATTTCTAAGTATATCATTTGTTTCTCATCATTAGAGCTAAATAACTCCAATAATGCATGAATATTCCTTAAATATAAAAGGATTGTCGATAAAAACGACTTGATTACTAAATTTAAGATTGCACAGTACTATGATAACAAATTCATATACACTTTTCTCAACTTAAAGATTCATTTTTAAACCATAAAAAAAGCCCTCTGGAATAAATCCGGAGGGCTTTATTTTTTTAGTTTAATTACTGTTTTATTCGGAATCTGTTTCAGCTCCGAGAATTTCAGCAATCGACTTTTCGCGATCATCATCTTTTTCCACTTGCTGTGGACCAACAATAAGATTTTGATAGCGACGCATTCCTGTACCAGCCGGTACTCTGTGTCCTACTACAACATTTTCCTTCAATCCAAGTAAGTTATCTGATTTACCTTCAATAGATGCGGAGGTCAACACTTTTGTAGTTTCCTGGAATGACGCAGCAGACAACCAACTATCAGTAGAAAGTGCCGCTCTGGTAATACCGAGGAGTATTGGACGCGAGATTGCAGGTTCTGCTTCTCTCGTTACAATTTCAGGCTTGTCTTCCATGATTAACTGCGCGTTTATCTCACGAATTTCTCTTCGTGTGAGTGTAGTACCAGGCATCAAATCAGAACCACCGGACTCGGTAACAACAAATTTTCCGATCAGGCCGTCGTTTGTTCTGTTTACTTCGAAACGATCGATTTTATCGCCCTCAAGGAACATGGTATCACCCGGATCAGTGATTTCTACTTTCTGCATCATGGTGCGTACAATAACCTCAATGTGTTTGTCATTGATTTTCACACCTTGCAAACGGTAAACTTCCTGAATCTCGTTCACCAGGTAAGACTGAACAGCAAATGGCCCGAGAATATTAAGAATATCCTGAGGCAGGATTGCTCCTTCAGAAAGTGGCTGTCCCGCTTGTACATAATCATTTTCCTGAACCAAAATGTGCTTGGATAGAGGAATCAGATATGTTCTGCGGTCAACACCGTCTTTACTTTCAACGAAGATTTCCTGTGAACCTCTTTTACGGCCTCCGAGTTTTACAACTCCATCTATTTCAGACACAGTTGCCGGATCAGATGGTGGTCTTGCTTCAAAGAGTTCGGTTACCCTTGGCAGACCTGCTGTAATATCTTTAGATTTTGCAGCTTTTCTTGGAATTTTTGCCAGAACCTGACCCGCGCTCACTTCGTCTTTATCATCAACAACAACGTGGGTACGAACCGGAAGCGTGATTTCTTTAATTCGGTCGCCCTCCTTCACAACAATTGTCGGTACAAGGCTTCTGTCTTTAGAATCGATTATTACGCGCTCTTTGTAACCGGTTTGAGCATCTGTTTCATCGGTACAGGTTACTTCATCGATGATATCCCTAAACTCCACCACACCATTCATTTCTGAATAGATACGGGCATTGTAAGGATCCCATTTACAGATTGGTGCCCCTTTTGGTATAATATCACCCTCTTCAACAAGAAGTTCAGAACCATAAGGAATGTTATAATTAATAAGTACCTTACCTGTATCATCAACAATGCGAATTTCACCGGCACGGCTAAGAACAACGTTATACTCTTCTTCACCATCATTGTATGATACAACACGCATGTTTTCAAACTCAAGCTTTCCGTTAAACTTGGCCACATGCTGAGATTCTGCTTCAAGACGAGACGCTGTACCACCAACGTGGAATGTTCTGAGTGTAAGCTGTGTACCCGGCTCACCGATTGATTGGGCGGCAATTACACCTACAGCTTCACCCACCTGAACCAATCTTCCACGGCTCAAGTCGCGACCGTAGCACATAGAACACACGCCACGACCGGTTTCACATGTAAGCACCGAACGAATTTCAACTTCCTCAATAGAGGTTTCAGAAATTTTGCGTGCTACATTCTCATCAATCAACTGATTTGCATGAACAATAAGTTCATCTGTAAGCGGATCGTAGATATCGTGCATTGATACACGGCCAATGATACGGTCTTCAAGACTTTCTACAATATCCTCGTGATCTTTCAAAGCCTTGATACGAATACCACGTAACGTACCACAGTCTTCTTCAGTTACAATCACATCCTGAGACACATCAACGAGTCTTCTCGTCAGGTAACCGGCATCAGCTGTTTTAAGCGCTGTATCCGCGAGACCTTTACGAGCACCGTGTGTTGAAATAAAGTATTCAAGTACGGTAAGACCCTCTTTAAATGAAGACAGAATAGGTGTTTCAATTACCTCACTACCTGAAGTTTCCAATGAACTCTTCTGGGGCTTGGCCATAAGTCCTCTCATACCACCAAGCTGACGAATCTGCTCTTTAGAACCACGAGCACCGGAATCCGCCATCATGTAAACCGAGTTGAAACCATCTTTATCTTTGCTCAAAGCATTAAAGAGTGTTTCAGAAACCCTGTTTGTGGTGTTCGTCCACTTATCAATTACCTGATTGTATCTTTCGTTATCGGTAATGAAACCATTTTCGTAACGATCCCTGATTTGAGTTACGTCATCCTGAGCTTTATTTATAAGCTCCATTTTCGTATCAGGAATAACGATATCCTCAAGAGAGAATGACAGTCCACCTGTAGTTGCAGTTTCAAAACCAAGCTTTTTCATCTGATCGAGGAAGACAGATGCTTTTGCTGTACCAGCAACTGCATATACCTCGTTGATCAAATTTCTGAGCTCTTTTTTACCGAAAGTTATATTCTTGAACTCAATACCTTCAGGTACGATTTCATTAAACAACACACGTCCGGTAGAAGTTTTGACAACCTTGTTCACTACAACGCCATCTTCTTCAATCGGGAGTCTTACATTTATGCGTGCGTGCAATTCAATGATTCCCTGATCATAAGCAATCAGCACTTCGTCAGCCGAGCTAAATGTTTTACCATCACCTTTAGCATTGTTTGCCAATTTGGTGAGGTAATAAATACCGAGAACCATGTCCTGTGACGGAACCGTAATCGGGCCGCCACTCGCAGGGTTTAAAATATTGTGCGAACCAAGCATCAAAACAGATGCTTCAAGTATGGCATCGTTGCTTAATGGAAGGTGAACCGCCATTTGGTCACCATCAAAGTCAGCGTTGAACGCTGTACATGATAGTGGATGTAGCTGAATCGCTTTGTATTCGGTAAGAATTGGCTGATACGCCTGAATACCAAGCCTGTGAAGGGTCGGCGCACGGTTTAAGAGTACAGGGTGACCTTTAATTACATTTTCGAGGACATCCCAAACCACTTCTTCGCGGCGGTCAACCATTTTCTTAGCGCTCTTAACCGTTTTTACATATCCACGCTCAATGAGTCGACGGATAACGAATGGTTTATAGAGCTCTACAGCCATTTCTTTTGGAAGGCCGCACTGATGCATTTGCAACTCGGGACCAACCACAATTACAGATCGTCCGGAGTAGTCTACACGCTTACCTAGAAGGTTCTGACGGAATCTACCACCTTTACCCTTTAGCATGTCGCTGAGAGACTTAAGCGGACGATTATTTGATCTTACCGCATTTGTTTTTCTTGAGTTGTCGAAAAGTGAATCGACAGCTTCCTGAAGCATTCTTTTCTCATTTCTGAGGATTACATCAGGAGCTTTAATATCAATAAGACGCTTAAGCCTGTTATTACGGATGATAACCCTGCGATAGAGGTCATTAAGGTCAGATGTAGCAAAACGTCCACCTTCGAGAGGTACTAACGGCCTTAATTCGGGTGGAATTACCGGCAAAACTCTCATGACCATCCACTCAGGACGGTTTTCAATAGTTTTGTTGGCTGTTCTGAAAGCTTCCAACACCTGCAAACGCTTAAGATATTTCTTCTTGCGCAGCATAGATGTTTCGGTCTTAACCAGCTCTCTGTATTTATAAACAGCCTTATCAAGGTCTATTGCCTCAAGCATGGCTTCAACAGCTTCGGCACCGGTTTTGACTATAAATTTATCTTCGTCATCATCGTCATCTGTGTCATCATATTGATCACTCAGCTGCGCTTGAATTCCATGATATTCCTCTTCTGTTAGCATGTCGCCATGCTTATAACCCAACTCTCTGGCCAAACCCGGCTGAATGACTACAAAATTTTCGTAGTAAACAATCTTTTCGAGATTTTTAGAAGATAGGCCAAGAAGATACGCGATTTTATTTGGAAGAGATTTGAAATACCAAATGTGAACAACAGGTACACATAAACTGATATGGCCCATGCGCTCACGACGAACTGCTTTTCTGGTAACTTCTACACCACAACGGTCGCAGATAATTCCCTTGTAACGAATTCGTTTGTATTTACCACAGTGGCATTCCCAGTCTTTTACCGGGCCAAAAATCTTTTCGCAAAACAAGCCATTCATTTCCGGCTTGAATGTACGATAGTTGATGGTCTCGGGAGTTAAAACCTCTCCGCGTGAACGCGAAAGAATGGTTTCAGCTGATGCCAGTGAAATCTTCAGTGCTTTGAAATCTTTTGATACGGTGTCACTTACTAATAGAGACAAGGTTGCACCTCCGTAATTGAGTGGATTATTTTAAATTCTTTATTTCTGATGTTCATGTGCAGAGTTTACTCCTCAATATTCACTTCGAGTCCAAGTCCCTGCAGCTCTTTAAGCAGTACATTAAACGATTCCGGTGTATTACCATCAGGCAGGTTATCGCCTTTTACAATGGCTTCGTACACTTTTGAACGGCCTTTAACGTCATCACTCTTAACAGTGAGCATTTCTTTCAGAATGTTTGCCGCACCGTATGCATACAATGCCCAAACCTCCATTTCACCCAAACGCTGACCACCAAATTGGGCTTTACCGCCAAGTGGCTGTTGAGTAATAAGCGAGTAAGGTCCGATTGAACGGGCGTGCATTTTATCTTCTACAAGGTGATTAAGCTTCATCATATAGATGTAACCAACCGTAGTTTGCTGTTTGAAACGCTCACCGGATCTTCCGTCGTAGAGATATGTACGTCCGGTATCCGGTAACCCTGCCTCATTTAGCCAGTATTGAACATCTTCGTAGCTTGCGCCGTCAAAAATAGGTGTAGCGAAAGTAACACCTAACTTTTTACCTGCCCAGCCAAGAATAGTCTCGTATATCTGTCCAAGGTTCATTCTCGATGGTACACCCAGCGGATTCAATACAATATCGACGGGTGTTCCATCTTCCAAAAATGGCATGTCTTCAACAGGTACTACTTTAGCCACAACACCTTTGTTACCGTGTCGTCCGGCCATTTTATCACCAACCTGCATCTTGCGCTTTTTGGCGACATATACTTTGGCCTTTTTAACGATGCCGGGTGGCAGTTCATCACCTACTTGAATCTGATACTTTCTTCTCTTAGACTCAGAGTCATAACGACGACGAATATCGCGATAATTTCTGAACAAAATTTCAACCAGATTGTTCACTTCATCATCCTGACACCATTGTTGCTTAGCTTTTACCATAAGCGGGTCATGAATGTCATCGAACATCTGCTTGCGATACTTCTCTCTTTTCGGAATAATCTCATTCCCAAGAATATCAATTATTCCGGGTGATGTTTTATCCTTAAGAAGTCTGTACAGTCGGCTTGACCATTCCGTATTCAGACGCTCTATCTGTTCTGCCAGGATAGAATTTTCACGTTCAACAAGTTCTTTTTCTTCTTTACGAGAAAGCTGCTCGTCTTTTTTTCTACTGAAGAGTTTGGTATTTATTACAACACCGGAAACACCGGGAGGGGTTTTCAGAGATGCATCCTTTACATCACCTGCTTTATCACCGAAGATAGCACGAAGAAGTTTTTCTTCGGGTGTCGGATCGCTTTCACCCTTCGGAGTAATTTTACCTACGATGATATCACCGGGCTTAATTTTTGCCCCAACTCTTATAATACCATCTTCATCAAGATTACGTGTTGCTTCATCACTTACATTAGGAATTTCTCTTGTAAGTTCTTCTTCGCCACGTTTGGTATCTCTAACCTGTTGCTCAAATTCTGATATGTGAATCGAAGTGTAAATATCTTCGGAAACTACACGCTCACTTATTACAATGGCATCCTCGAAGTTATAACCTCTCCAAGGCATGAAAGCAACAAGCAAGTTGCGTCCGAGTGCCATTTCACCGTCATTGGTAGCACAACCATCAGCAATTGGCTGGCCTTTCGCTACTTTATCGCCAACTTTAACAATAGGACGCTGGTTTGAGCATGTATCCTGATTTGTTCTTTCGAACTTTCTGAGCCTGTATTTAACAACTCCATCATCGAAATACGCTTGCTCTTCCTGCTCGGTACGATCGTAACGAACACGGATTTCATCAGCAGAAACATAAACGATTTCACCGTTTCCTTCAGCACAGATAATTGCGCGGGAATCACGGGCGGCGTGATATTCCATACCGGTACCAACAATTGGCTTTTCCGGACGCAGTAGCGGCACACCCTGACGCTGCATGTTTGAGCCCATCAACGCGCGGTTAGCATCGTCATGCTCGATAAACGGAATCATTGAGGCAGCAACAGATGTAATCTGATTCGCAGAAACATCCATAAATTCAATCTGCTCAGGCGAAGCTAAACCAACGTTACTGTCTCTGAATCGTGAGAAAATCAAATCACTTTTGAAACGCGATTTCTCATCGAGTTCGGCGTTTGCCTGTGCAATAATCGTTTCATCTTCCTGCTCAGCTGCAAGATATTCAACATCATCTGTCACCAAACCTTTGCTTACTTTTCGGTACGGTGTTTCGATGAAACCGAAATCATTTACTTTAGCGTGCACACAAAGAGATGAAATCAAACCGATGTTCGGGCCTTCAGGTGTTTCAATCGGACAGAGACGCCCATAGTGTGTATAGTGAACGTCACGCACTTCGAATCCGGCACGCTCTCTGGTAAGCCCCCCCGGGCCGAGAGCCGACATACGACGCTTGTGTGTTAACTCAGCAATCGGGTTGGTTTGATCCATGAATTGCGAAAGCTGATTGGTACCAAAAAATGTATTAATTACACTTGATATGGTGCGTGCATTCACAAGGTCTTGCGGGGTAAATTGCTCTGCATCTCTTGAATTCATTCTTTCACGAATGGTTCTTGCCATACGAGCAAGGCCAAGGCCAAACTGCTGTGCAAGCTGCTCACCAACAGTACGTACTCTTCTGTTACTTAAATGGTCAATATCATCAACGGTTGATTTCAGGTTTTTTAACCTGATAAGCTCTTTGATGATGGCAAGAATATCATCGAGAGTAAGAGTACGCGTATCAAGATCTTCATCTATTTTCAGACGCTTATTTAAACGGTAACGACCAACTTCCCCAAGGTCGTAGCGTTTATCGCTGAAAAATAATCTTTCTAGAACTGCTTTTCCTGTTTCAGGATCTGGCATTTCACCTGACCTTATTTGTCTGTATACCTCAGCAAGTGCAGACTCCTGATCGAATGTGCTGTCTTTTCTAAGAGTATTTATGATAACAGAACGATCAGCATCTTCCTGAGTTACTTTTAGGATATGCAGCGTTTTGAGATCGAGCTCTTTAATTACATCGTAATCTTCCTCTGCAAGCTCGTGTTCTCTTGGAAGCACAATAACTCTGCTAACAGCCTGAACAATTTCACCAGTGTCGTCATCTACAACTTCCTGTTCTTCTTCTTTCACAATATCTGTAGCAAGGCGCCTGCCTACATTAGACAAATATGCCTTTTTTGTTTTGATATTGACTTCTTCAGAGAGATCAAAAATAGAAAGGATATCAAAATCAGTTGCAAATCCAAGAGCTCTTAAAAGTGTCGTTAGAGGTAATTTTTTCTTTCTGTCAATATATGCCCAGAGTACATCACGGATATCCGTAGTAAACTCAATCCATGAACCTTTAAACGGAATTATACGAGCGGAATAAAGCTGTGTACCATTAGGGTGCATAGACATCCCAAAAAACACACCCGGCGATCGATGCAATTGGCTTACAATTACTCTTTCAGCACCGTTAATTATGAATGTACCTCTTTCAGTCATCCATGGCAATTCGCCGAGGAATACCTCCTGCTCAATGGTCTCACTTGGCTCATCGGTTTGATCGATGGCAGACAACCTGAGCTTAGCTTTCAGAGGCACTGAATATGTTAAACCTCTATCCTGACACTCAACAATGTTGTACTTCGGTGTGTCTATGATGTAATAGAGGAATTCAAGAATATTTTGTTCTCTTGAATTTGTAATAGGAAAATGCTCATTAAAGATACGTTGCAGTCCGACTTCTTCTCTGTCGTCGGGTGCTGTATCCCATTGAGTAAATCTCTTGAAAGACCCGACTTGAATATCAAGGAAATCGGGATAATCAATTACTGCCTGTGAACTGGCAAACGATATGCGATTCGTGAAGGGAAGTTTGTTGGTCTCTTTTCTCAAGGATACCTCACGATTAAATTTGGTTGGGGGGAAGTTTTAATGGATATAATGTATTTCGATCCGGATAGAAATAATCTCAGATTGAAACATATTATTAAGGCACTAAAAGCCAATACCTTTTGGGGTATTGGCTAATAGTTATAAATGCAGATGTGGATTATTTAAGTTCCACAGTAGCGCCGGCTTCTTCGAGCTTTGCTTTAATTTCTTCTGCTTCTTCTTTGCTTACATCTTCTTTAACGTTAGAAGGTGCACCATCTACAAGGTCTTTAGCTTCTTTCAAGCCAAGTCCAGTAATTGCGCGAACTTCTTTAATAACGCCAATTTTCTTAGCGCCGGCATTAGCAAGAACAACTGTAAATTCTGTTTGCTCTTCGGCTGCATCTGCATCGCCGCCAGCTGGTCCGCCGGCAACAGCAACTGCTGCTGCAGCTGGTTTGATACCATATTCATTTTCGAGGACCTGAGCAAGTTCATTAGCCTCTTTAATGGTCAGGTTTACTAATTGTTCTGCTAAGGTTTTAACATCAGCCATTTTAATTCTCCGATTGTTGTTTGGTTAGATTTAAAAATTCTTTTTTTTAATTTTCTTTGTCGGCTATCGTTTTGATTGCTCCTACGATATTTGAGCCTTGAGCCTGCAATCCGCCAACTACATTGTTGATTGGTGCCATTAGCAAGCCGATAATATCTCCGATAACTTCTTCCTTAGATTTCATAGAAGAAAGCGTATCGAGTTTATCACCCTCAAATAAAGCACCTTCAATGATGGCACCTTTAAATTCCGGGTTTTTATTTTCCTTAAGGAAACTTTTCAGGATTTTGGCCGGCCTTGCCGGATCTCCGCTAACGAAAGCGAAAGCAGATTGATTTTCCAATAATTCGTACACTTTATCGTATCCGCCAAGCTCTTCCATGGCGCGTTTAACAAGTGTATTCTTAAAGACCTTGTATGTAATTCCATCATTGCGAAATTCGCCACGCAGTTTATTAATCTGTGATACTGACATCCCTTTGTAGTCAGTAAAATAGACCGCGTCTGAGTTATTCAACAACTCAACAATTTCTTTCTGGACTGATTTTTTCTTCTCAAGTGTTGCCATTGTAGTATGTGCTTTTAAGCTTGTATTACTTAACGATTGATGAACGGGATATTGGAATACCCGGTCCCATTGTGGTACTGAGGTAAACACCTCTTATGTATATACCTTTTGATGACGCTGGCCTTAATTTCAATACTGTTTGAAGGAATGCATTGGCATTCTCATATATTTTTTCCGTATCAAAACTGACCTTACCGACTGAGGTATGAAGTATTCCGTATTTATCTACTCTAAAATCAATCTTACCTGCTTTTACGTCTTTTACGGCATTAGCTACATCCATGGTAACAGTACCACTTTTGGGGTTAGGCATTAATCCTCTTGGACCAAGTACACGTCCAAGTTTACCGAGTTTACCCATTACATCAGGAGTAGCTACGATTACATCAATATCTGTCCATCCGCCTTCAATTTTTTCGATGTATTCGTCAAGCCCTACATAATCGGCACCGGCTTCTTTAGCCTCTTCCTGTTTAGCTGGATTTACCAAAGCAAGTACTCTTACTTCTTTGCCAATTCCATGTGGTAAAGAAACATTACCTCTTACCATCTGATCAGCTTGACGGGGGTCTACACCCAATCTTACATCTATATCTACAGAAGCGTCGAATTTAGTTACAGAAGTTTTTTTAATTAACTCTGCTGCTTCTTGGAGACTATACTCTTTGCCGGCTTCTATAAGCTCTTTAACGGCGTTATATTTTTTTCCTCTTTTAGGCATTTTAATTCTCCGGTTCTGATTTATTTACTTCTGTCTACTCGAATACCCATACTTCGGGCTGTTCCGGCAATCATTTCAGCTGCGCTCTCAACGTCATAAGCATTAAGGTCAGCCATTTTTATTTCAGCAATTTCTTTGCACTGGCTCAGGGTAACAGTTGCTACTTTGACGCGATTAGGCTCGCCTGATCCTGATTGTATATTTGCCGCCTTTTTCAATAGGATTGGTGCAGGTGGTGTTTTAGTGATAAATGTAAATGATTTGTCATTAAAAACGGTAATTTCTACCGGGATAACTGTACCTGCTTTATCCTGTGTTTTCGCGTTGAAAGCTTTACAAAACTCCATGATATTAACACCGGCTTGACCTAATGCAGGACCTACCGGAGGAGCCGGGTTTGCCTGCCCGCCTTTTATCTGAAGCTTGATTACTTTATCAATTTTTTTTGCCATGGGTTTCTCGTACTTAAAATTATCTATATAATATCATGTAACTTGCAGCTCGTAAAATCAGGTTTGTGGTTCCACCTGATTTACATCTACTTCAACCGGTGTTTTCCTTCCAAAAATACTTACCAAAACAACGAGCTTAAGTTTTTCAGGATAAACTTCCTCAATATTTCCATCGAAATCTTTGAACGGACCGTCAGTCACTTTTACCAAATCACCAATTTTGAATGGAATTTCAACTAACCCGCCGCCGGCTACTACTTCCTTATCATGTGTTACTTTGCCAAGAATACGGTCAACTTCATCTTTTCTGAGTGGAGTTGGTTTCTTGTCATTTTTACCGGCTTTCAAAAAACCAATTACTGACTGAGCATTAGAGATTACGCTATCAATTGAATCATCGTAAATGCCTTCGTATAAGATGTAACCAGGGAAGAAGTTTTTCTCTTTGGTTCTTTTCTTTCCGCCTTTAATCTCAATCACTGTTTCTGTTGGTATAAGAATTTGCTGCACCTTGTGCGTAAGATTCTCATCTTCAAGAAGCTGCTTGAGATTTTCCTTCACTTTTTTTTCATGACCGGAAAAACAGCGGATTACGTACCATTTTATATCTTCTTCGCTGAAAGACATTATCCGAATATTATCTCTAAAATTTTGCTGTAAATCTGGTCAATAACAAAGATGAACAAGGAAATTATAATAGAAAACAAGACAACTATTAATGTGTTGTCTTGTAATTCTTTAGCCGATGGCCAGGAAATTTTACTCCATTCCTTTTTTACGCCATCAAAAAATGATTTTACTCTACTCATTACAGTAATTAAAAAAAATGTTTGCACGGGTGGAGGGACTCGAACCCCCAGCCGACGGTTTTGGAGACCGTTACTCTACCAATTGAGCTACACCCGTACTGACTAATATCAGTCTAAAATTTTACTTACGACACCGGCACCTACAGTACGGCCGCCCTCACGAATCGCGAAGCGAAGGCCTTCTTCCATAGCTATCGGCTGGATTAAATCTACCGTTAAGGCTACGTTGTC
>SLDG01000243.1 GCA_007125355.1 Balneolales bacterium
CTTAATCCCCATTTCCCATTTTTAACCTATCTCACTTTTGATTAGATTAAGCCGATACGTTTTTAATCAATTTAAATATCAATTTCTATGATTTTAAGCCAAGATATCTTAATAAATTCTGTAATCGAATGAGAAAAATTTTAGTAACCACCATTCTCGCATTTATCATTATGGCTATTTTAGGTTGGCTTAATGTGTTTGGGGTAATGGACGAACAAGCGCAGAGTTCGGGCATCTTTGGTACATGGGTCAGCATTGTGCCTCCTTTGGTTGCCATTGCCCTTGCACTTATCACGCGCGAGGTCATTTTATCGCTATTTGCAGGAGTTTGGATAGGCGCATTGATTCTGGTGAGTTATAATCCATTTGCCGCTACTTCAGACTCCATCGATTTTTTAATTGCTGCTATTGCCGATAAAGACCATGTAGCAATTATCGTCTTTAGTTTAATGCTCGGTGGTATGGTAGGCGTTATGTCAAGAGGTGGCGGTACCCAGGGAGCTGTTGAAGTACTTAGCAAGTTGGCAACAACAAGATACAAAGGGCAGATTTACTCTTGGCTCTCCTCTATTTTCCTCTTTTTCGATGATTATGCAAATACATTAATCCGGGGCAATGCACTTCGCCCGATGACGGACAGGCTTAATATTTCCCGTGAAAAATTAGCCTATATTGTTGATTCAACGGCCGCTCCACTGGCTGTAAGTGCTGTAATCACGACCTGGATTGGTTTCGAGATAACGCAGATATCAAACTCACTTCAAACGCTGGCGACTCAAACAGAAGATGTTGCACTCGCTGCACAGTTACAAGCCGGAGCCGATAACGCTTTTCTGATTTTCCTGCATTCCATCCCCTATTTATTTTATCCCCTGCTCGCTCTGGCATTCGTTTTGATGGTTATTGTGATGAAACGCGATTTTGGTCCGATGTTAGAAGCAGAAAGACGCGCCTACTCCGGCGGCGGTGTTATCAGGCCGGGTTCGGTACCTGCATCAGATACATCCATCCAAAGCATGCAACCAGACGAAAACATTAAAAAGCGCTGGTATAACGCTGCAATTCCTGTTTTTACTGTAATGGTTGTAGCATTTTACGGATTATACTCAACCGGTGTGGCCGGCCTTGATGAGGGCGAGCGTGCACTGAGAGATATCATTGGGAATGCAGACCCATTTAAAGCACTACTTTGGGCTTCTTTTGCGGGTTGTTTTGCTGCAATCGCTCTGGTGGTTGCCCAGCGAATTCTCACTCCAGCAAAAGCACTCGAAGCTATGGTTGGCGGCTTCCAGTCGATGCTGATAGCCATTATAATTTTAATCCTCGCCTGGGGACTTGGGGAAGTTACCCAAGTAATTGGAACAGGGCCGTTTCTGGCATCTGTTTTACAGGATTCTTTGCCCATAATTCTTCTGCCCGGCCTTGTATTCTTTATTGCAGCTTTAACCGCGTTTTCAACCGGAACCTCCTGGGGAACAATGGCAATATTGTTCCCAGTAGTCATACCGCTTGCTGTTGTGATGGGCGCAGGTGTAGGATTTGCCGGTGGCGAGAACTATGGTATCCTGCTCGGAGCCATCAGTTCGGTAATGGCGGGAGCAGTTTTCGGAGATCATTGTTCACCAATTTCAGACACCACGGTTCTAAGCTCTATGTCATCTTCTTGTGACCTGATTGACCACGTTCGTACTCAATTGCCTTATGCACTTGTTGTTGCCGTAGTAGCGCTTATTGTTGGTGAAATCCCCGCTGCTTTCGATTGGATTCATCCCATTTGGGGTGTTCTTGCAGGCCTTGTAATCTTGTATTTTGTACTAAGATTCTTTGGAGAGGATCCCGACAAACCTGCAAAAGCAAAGGCAAGCACATAAAAAAAGGGATGAGAATCGTAAGATTATTTTCATCCCCTTATAATATGTTTAACGCTCACCGACATCCCAAAAAAGTTTTGAAATTAACGGCTGCTATGAATTTACTGCTATGTTTTAGTTGCAGAATGCGTTAAATACCATCACCAAGTCATCAGCTACCTCTTCCGCTGACCGGCCTTCCACACGATGTCTTGGAATCATTGCTTTGATTTCCCCATCTTTAAAAAAGGCAAAAGAAGGAGAAGATGGTGGGTACTCAGAAAAATATTCTCTGGCACGCGCTGTTGCATCTTTGTCCTGACCGGCGAACACCGTGTATAAGCGATCCGGTTTGTTTTCATTATTCAAGGCTATCTTCACAGCCGGACGCGCATTTCCTGCAGCGCATCCGCAAACAGAGTTAATCACCAACAGGGTAGTACCCTCTTTGCTTTCCTCCATCATTTTATCAACTTCTTCTGGTGTGGTTACCTCACCAACACCGATATCTGTGAGTTCTTTTCTCATCCAGGAAGTATCTGGACCAATACCAAATCCGAATTGCATAGTAATAGTAGTTTTTAGTTTATAATAATCGGATGTTTATTCAGTTAATGAACAGTTGATACCATTTCACATTTTGAATTACATCCGGTATTTTTAGTATTAATTTATTCGTTCAAATATAACCTGTTTTGGGGGGAACTGGAACCGTTTGTTCCATATACCCTGAATTTTATAAAAATCCATGTCATTTCTTAAATTTTTCGGCACTTCAACTGTTGTTCTTCTGCTATTATTGAGTTTCAGCTTAATTATTCAATCATGTTCAGGCACGAAACGAGTGCAAAGTTTACAAACTTCTACCGGTCAGATTAAGGTTGATGCTTCACTCTCTGACTGGCCAACAGACTCAGTAAAAAGATCCATAAGCGATGATTTTGATGTATTAGTTGCGAATGACGAAGAGTTCGTCTATGTAGCCGTAGCATTCAGAAACAATCGCGTTCAGCAACTCGCCAGAGATTTCGGATTCCGGATTTTTCTTGAGGATGACCGCTCTTTTCGAAGATCATTCGGAATTGTTTATCCTGTTGGCATTGTACAAGCTATTTCTGATTTCCCCGGTGCACGGCGCGGTTACCTCGAAAATCCAGGGTGGCGCAGTATGCCTGAAAACAAGCATATTGTAACATCGGCTGAAGATAATATGCATCAATATGTTCAAATCATCAGCAGAACCGAGAGAAGTGGTTCTACGCGGCCAATTCGCGTTTCCAAAGAACAACTGAGAGCTAACGACATAGACTTGGCTCTCGATTTCGATACCCGAAGAATGGTTGTCGAACTGAAGTTTCCCATTCGCTCAGCCGGTGGCAGGCAGTTTGGATTAGACAATAACAACAACAATCGTTTCCGCCTTGGATTCGAAATAGTACCGCCCGACTATGAAGAAGTTACCGGAGAACGCCCAACTTATGAAAGAAGTACTGATGCTTCCAGCCAAGGTTTTGACCCATCTCAACGCGGACGTGCAAGAACAGAACTTCAGGTGTCGAACCCAAGGCTTTACGCATTACTGAATTATAATTATCAGGCTTGGGTTGAAGTAAACCTAAAAAAATAAGCA
>SLDG01000288.1 GCA_007125355.1 Balneolales bacterium
AACCTCAACCTCAACCTTAGCCTTAATATGGTACTGCACCTACGGCGCAGAAGAGGTAGTGTGTGTTCATGTGTTACAAAGGTAGTGCTGTCTACGGACACTTCTTTGTGAAATTCAGACCCGTAATACGCGACCAAAATTATTCAATACGTGCATGTCGGCTCTGTCAGGCAGGATCAATAGGCAATAGTCTATTCAAGAGCCCTGTCAGACTTGGGAGATTTCTCGGGTATACTTGCCAGAATGTAGCTTTGAAACTTTATATCACCTTATTGAAGCCGTGGCAACAATGTACCCTCGAAATGACATAATGAAAAATCTTCAATCTTGAGTGCGCTCTGATTAATCAAAAACTACCAAATTAACTCTCGAAGAGTAATTTGATGAAACATAAAAACAATAACTTACCTTCGTGAAACTTTGTGTCTTCGTGTCTTTGTGCCTGCCTGACTGCATCGGCAGGCAGGGTTCATAATTAACTTTTCGGAGCGGGCTCAATCTTCAATTGACAATAATCAATTCCAGAACCCCTCATTTCGCCAGTACCCGCAAGGCATTTTTCAGTAACTCCGAAACATCGGCGTCTCTGTTTTCTTTCAGGGCTTGTTGTACGGCCTTTTGGGCTTCGTTTTTTCGATAGCCAAGTGATTCGAGCGCGGATATGGTTTCCATTGCAGCGCTGCCGGATGCTTGTGTTTGTGCATCACCGGAAGAACCGATTTTAGCCAGTTTATCACCAAGCTCAAGCACAATACGCTCGGCGGTTTTCTTGCCGATTCCTGGTATTCGGGATAAACTTATAGCATCATGCCTGCTTATGACCTCAATCAGGTCGCCGTGCGGCATCCCCGATAAAATTCCGAGAGCAAGTTTTGGTCCCACACCTTTTACCGTTATTAGTTTCTCGAACAACGCTTTTTCATCCATCGAAAGAAATCCGAATAATCGCTGCTCAGAATCGGTAAAATGATGGTAAGTAAAAACTTTAACCCGCTCTCCTGTTTTAGGAAGATCAGAAAGTGTTTGCGTAGAAATCCCAACCTGATAGCCTACACCACCGGTATCAATTATGATGTACGATTCTGTTTTTTCGGCGAGTATGCCTTGCAGGTAAGCTATCATGTGCAGTTTTATTTAATTCTTTCAGGATTATCGGCTACGAAATCGCCCCATGCAGTTCGGCCTCTTCCGGTTCTTTTTAAGGGATTTCGGTGCGATTCGGTCAGGCTGTCACCTCTCATAGCATGACACCAGGCAACGGCAAGCGCGTCTGTGGCATCATCAGAAATATTATCGAGATTAGCGTTCAGGAGTTTCGAAAGCATGTAAGCAACCTGCTCCTTAGCGGCATTTCCGTTGCCGGTTATCGACTTTTTTACCGCTTTGGGATAGTATTCCGTGACCTCAAGTCCGCTGTTTACTATGGCCATAATACATGCTGCCTGAGCGCGGCCGAGCTTAAGCATGGCAAGGGGGTCTTTTCCGTACACCGGCGTTTCAACGGCGCATTGGTCTGGAGTGAAGCGTTTAATTAATTCGGTGACCTCATCATAAATGCGCTTGAGCCTGTCTGCATGTTCATCCAGATTATGAGATTTTATGACCCCGAATTCGATTGACTCGAATGAATTTCCAGTACGCTTTAACAGCGCGTATCCGGTTTTTCGGGAACCGGGGTCAAGTCCAAGGATGATATGTGCGTTTTCAGACAAGATGAATCAGGAATTGTCCTCAGAATCGCCTTTAAGTTCGTGTAGTTTGGCAAGGCCTTCCATCAACTCCTCACTTATTCCGTTGGTAACAAAACCACCATCATGGTAGAGATTTTGCATGGTTACTTTTTTGGTGAGGTCAGAAAACAGAGTGACGCAGTAATCGGCGCAGTCATCAGCTGTTGGATTTCCAAGTGGAGACATCTTTTCCGCAAAATCAAACATCCCGTCGAAACCCTTTATGCCGGAACCTGCCGAAGTGATAGTGGGCGCCTGAGATACCGTATTTACGCGAATGCCGCGATGACCCAGCCTCGATCCATAATTCCGGGCGATGCTTTCAAGCAAAGCTTTGGCATCATTCATATCAGAATACTTAGAGAAAATTCGCTGAGCACCGATATAAGAAAGTGCCACCACGCTTGCTCCGTCGTTCAAAACACCTGTAGAATTCGCAAAATGAAGTATTTTATGAAGTGAAACGGCCGAAATATCAAGCGACTGCTGATAAAATCGATAATCGAGGTCTTCGTATGGTTTTTTCTTCCTGATATTCGGGCTCATACCGATGGCATGGAGTATAAAATCAACTCCCCCAAGCTCTTCTTTAACCTGATTCATCAGAGATTCAACATCTTCTTCTTTAGAAACATCGCAGGGAATAATTTTTGCACCTGTTTCCTCAGAAAGAGCATTTAAAGCTCCCAACCGTAATGCAATTGGCGCGTTAGAGAGCACAAACTCAGCTCCTTCGCGTTTACATGCGAGCGCCACCCTCCAGGCAATACTGCGATCGTCTAATGCACCAAAAATAATCCCCTTTTTACCATTCAGGAGTCCAAAACCTTTTTCGTAATTCATATTGATTTAAGCCTTTTTTACTTGTTAACAGATTGATGCGCTAATATACGCAATATGACTTTCCAATAAACCGTATTTCCTGAAAATCGAGCTATTCGATTTGTTTTTTAACTGAAAAAAATGCCAGAATTTATGTAATTTTAGCAAGAATGCACTTTTATGGTAACAGTAACATCAATCAAAAACGCTTCACACTCATCAAATAAAATGAAACTATCTTTACTTAATTCTCTTGGCCTTATAATACTTTTCGTTATTGTATCTTTAAACTTTTCTGGCTGCTCAGAAGATTCTGTGGTTAACGTTGAGCCTGAGGAAGTTGCCGGAACGTTTGATTTTACTACATATACATTTACCCCGGATGCTGCAGCGATACAACCGGCAATTGTGCTCGATACACTTGCAGTAGAAAACACCAATCTTAGGCTTATTGCGGGCGGTCAATTTATTCTTAGTTATCAATTCATCGATGGGCCTGAATCTGTAATTATTGGTGACTTTACTGCTACTGAAAATGAAATTCGGTTAACTGTAGGATCTGGGAATAATGACCGTTTGACTTCATTACTACTTCATACACCGCTTGTTTTTAATCGCTCAGCTAACAAAACCCGACTGACTCACGCATCTACCCGTACGGTTGATTTAAGTGCCTTTTCAAATCGTTACAGCGGTATTCCTCCAATAACCGGGCAACTCGAATTAGAACTTCTTCAAAGGTCGGCCAGTGCATCGGATTAAGCTTGCATGTACTTTTTGAGCGAAAATTTATAACCTGACAACTTAACCGTCAACACTTAATATCAACAGTTTGTCTTTTATGGTGATGGACCCGGTGAAATAATTAGTTTTGATCCGGCGTTGGTACCAGCTCATTATGCTGATTAGATATGTCTGAATACTGG
>SLDG01000096.1 GCA_007125355.1 Balneolales bacterium
CATGATTGAAATAATTGGAAAAATGGCACGACACTCCTTTTGGAAAAAGTAAACCCGAGAAATCTCCCAAGCCTGATTTGAGGTTGGGGTTGAAAGAGGATTTCATAAATAACACTCGATGTTATTGTGAGGCATTAAATCAAAAAAATGGCTTTTCAGCCAACGTATCTCTTTTTAATCCCCATCATAGGTTAGTTGAATGTTAAAACCTATGTGACTTTGACCTTCAACGTATTGAACAAGGCTGTATGGAACAAAGCCATGAATAAATTTATGGAATAATTCATCTTTAGGATAAAAAACTTCATCAATTACTACAGGATAAGGTGCTCCTCCTTTAGCTCCCGGAAGATCCCTAATACTCTTCCAAACAATAGGATCACTTTCAGTTATTGTGGAATAAAAACCTTCCTCATTTGAAAACCAACCAGGACTGTTTCTTCCTACATTACCGCTACTATGATTCATTCTGTAAGGATTTGCTAAACTAAAATTAGTAGATTCTGTAGCTATAGCGCTATGACCAAAATAAGAAAAAGGTTTATTAGATAAAACCAAACTCCTTCTTAGAGCAGTAATATCTTCACTCCAACCTTTAACAATTTCAATATCATACGGGTTTCCTCCAACTTTAGGATGATTAAAAATGCTAAACAATTTTTCCATATACGTATCAAAGTATTCTTTAGTTACTTCCCACTCGCCTACTAAAGGTATTCCAGGAATCAACCCATCTGTACAAGACCCCATACCTATATTCCAATTTGTTGGGCAATTTGGATCACCCCAATTATGAATATAAGTTATTGTCTCCAAAGGATCTGGACCTATAAGCATAGAGCCACCATTATTATGAACAGTTTGCCTTCCAAGCTCAGATAATAAATATCCCCCACTACCTGTACCTGTAGCATCATAAGTATTATCTGCCGTCTCAATTAAAGTGTTTAAATCATTATTTAATTTCAAAATAAACTCCACATCATCTTGAGGAACTCCTAAAGTCCATTGTAAATGAGGGAAACTGTGGCCTTGATTACCTTCACCACCAACAACTCGAGCCATAAGCTTTGGACCACTTAAAATATAAGTATGACCTAAATTTCTATAAAAACTTGGAGCATACTCTGCTGGCAAGAATTGTTCCGTTAACTTAATCCTTGAAATATTGCTAACTTCGTAGCCATCACGACTGCTCCACTGCAAATCAGGATTTGCAATCATTAAAACATCATACTTACCACCTGGCAAATCTCTTGCAGAAATAAAACCGTTTTGAGAAACCAATGTTGTGTCAAAGTCCATACTTCTGTGACTCATTTTAAATTTAGCACCATCTAAAGGTTGCTCAAATAAATAAGTTCTCCACTCTAAATCAATATCTGATAATCCAAGCATGTCAAAATTAACAAAACTAGACGCACTTAAACCTTGATCATCAAAAGCAGTAGCTGAAACAGTGAAGTTTCCCCAATTACCACCATAATTTCTAGTAAATGTTGTGTCAATACTTGGCCTATTAACAGAAAATTCTTCTAAACCATTTCCAAAATCTACAATCACTTTGTCAACTAAATTATCATCGTTTGCTCTAACCCTAATATTTGCTTCATCAATTAGATTAGAAGTATAAGAGACAACAACGAAAGGAGGATTGTTTTGCTCTTCGTCAACTATTAAATTAAAGCTTTCTTTAGTTACTTCATCTATGTTATCGTAAACTTTAACATCTAATTTCCTAACTCCATCTTCAGTAAAATTTTTAACGATAGGAGTTGAAAAATTGCGACCTTCAGGATAATAACTCCACGTGCTATCTGGACTTGTAACTTCAATTTTTTCTAAATCTTGATTGTGATTTACAGCTAAAACACCATTATATTCTTCTCCTACTTGACCTTCTAGAGGAGATAATTCTATGTTTGCAGGTCTTGGCTCACTTGGACCTACAGGAGAAGGACTTTGATCATCACATCCCGCAAGTTGACCAGCCATAAGAAGGACTACCAATAACGCCGCAATAATATAGAATGCACTCCACTTTCCCTTGGCCGGCCATTGCCGCGCATGCGCAGATTCAAAAGAGTAGCTATGTGTATGCCCGTTGCGCCCCATCAGTGGATTATTAGTTTTACTTGAACTCAAAATAAGTTAACAATTTCAACCCAATCAGGCAAGGAAATTGAAATCCATGTCGGATGAATCAACATAAGGGCAAGACCTGACAGGTTTTAGAAACCTGTCAGGTCTTAGTACATCGCGCACAATTGATCTCCGCTAAGGAAAAACCCTCAAGGTTTCAAAAACCTTGAGGGTTTTCCAATACAAGCAACGAAATCCGAAAACAAATTCTACGCCACCACGGCAGCAGGGACGCTGCCTAAATCCCGTTCGCGCGGGGACGCGCTGAACGTGCTTAGTCCCCTTCCTTCGAGTCTTAGAGACTTGGTGGTTCATACACATTGGTAAATTAACAAAACACTACCAAAACTCCGAAAGAACCCATAAATTATAATAATGCCATAAGATTTTGTTTAGATGTATTCTAAATACAATTTAAGAGAAGTATTCTTCACGCTGTCTTCATATTATTAGGCGATTTTATATTGGCTAAGCAAGGTATGTTTCTGATATATCAAAACATGCCTTAAATAAAGCAAACGACTGTTTAACCTTAATGTACAAACCTGAACAAAAAAGTAATTATTGATGTCGAATAAACCGTTGAATATCGGTGTTGTATTAATGAATCTTGGTGGCCCGACGGCTGAAGATAATATTAAAGATTTTCTCTACAATCTCTTTGCCGATGAGGACATTATAAAACTTGGTGGCGGCTTTTTCCAGGATAAACTGGCAAAGTTGATATCCCGAATCCGTTCTAAAAAAATCGTAGATAACTACAGAGAAATAAATTACTGCACAAAAGGTTGCACAGGAAGCAAATACTGCTTCAATAGGCAAAATAAAGTTGTATCAACCTGTTGTTCTCCCATCAACGGGTTAACTGAGCTTCAGCGACGTACACTCGAAAAATATTTCAAGAAAAATCACCCTGAGCATAATTTTAAGGTGTACACCTGCATGCGTTACTGGCTACCTTTTGCCAGCCAAATAATGGACGAAATTCGCGAAGATGGCATGGAGCATGTAGTTTTACTTCCATTGTATCCGCAATTTTCTTGGACAACAAGTGGTAGTAGCTTCCGGGACTGGGAAAATGAAAAAATAGAGCAAAAAGCCTGGAAAAAAAATAATGACTGGAGTGAATACGTGGTAAAAGATTACCACTTGAATCCCGATTACCTCAATGCTCTGAACGACCGTATAAACGAAACACTCGACAAATTCGACGAAAAAGAGCGAAATCAGGTTCACCTTGTGTTTACTGCCCACGGAACGCCTATTGCGGAAGTAGAAAGCGGCGACCCCTATACGCGACAAATTAACGAAACCGTAGAAGCCATTATGAACCTTCGCGGCAGAGACATCCCCTACTGGGTTGGGTTTCAATCTCGAGTGGGTCCGCAAAAATGGACACAGCCCAATACCGAAGACCTCGTTTTTCGCTTGATCAGATATGGAATCAAGCACATGGTTATGATACCCGTGGCATTTGTAACTGATCACATTGAAACTGCCATGGAACTTGATATTGAATTGCGTGAAGCCATCGAAGAAGAAAATTTACACATAGAAAAACTTGAAGTAATGCCCGGCTTGAATGATCATCCTTTATTTATTAAAGCTTTGGCTGATCAGGCATTAAATCAATTAGATCATATCCTTCAATCTGAAACATCAAAAATTTCTGAAAGTACCGCCCGGGATAAAGTTGCTTCCTGAGCGAAACACTATATGGATAAAAGCATATTATTAGAAAAATTTACGGCCATAGGAATTAATCATCAGCAGGCTGATGTAAAAACACGAGAATGTTTCAGTCTGAGCACCGATGACCAAAAAAACCTGTTGATAGATGCCGGAAAACAAGGCATACCGGGAATGCTTGTGATAACTACCTGTAACCGAACAGAAATTTTGGCGCGAACTTCTGATGCTGAATTGCTTTCCATCCTGTTAATCAAACACTCCAGAGGCAGCATGGAGGAGTTTCGCAATTATGGATTTATCAAGCACGGCGAAGCGGCTGTGCGCCACTTTTACCGCGTCGCTGTTGGACTTGAAGCTCAGATTTTGGGTGATTTGCAAATTATAAAGCAGGTTAAAGAAGCCTACAAGGTGTCCACCGACTGCAATATGGCCGATTCAGTTATTCACCGATTGATGCAATCTATTTCGAGAACTCACAAACGTTCGAGAAACGAAACCAATTTGGGGATGGGCGCCGCGACCACGGCCTATGCAGCAGTGCAGCTCGCAAAACAGTGCATGCAGTCGCTTACAGGCAAAAAAGTATTGCTCGTTGGAGCAGGGAAAATCGGGAAAGTTACCTGTAAGAATCTCATTTCTCTCGGCGCCTCAGATGTAACGGTTATCAACCGCAGTTTCGAGAAAGCTGAAAAACTGGTTGATAAATTTGATATTAAATCTGCTGTGATTGAAAACCTGGATGTTGAAGCGGCCAAAGCCGATTTAATTATAGTAGCCACCGGAGCGCAGAAACCCATCCTCTACAAACAAAACTTTGAGATTTCTGATCCAAATACCCGTAAGATTTTGATTGACTTGTCAGTCCCCCGTAATATTGCTCCTGAGGTTGAAGAACTCCCCTTTATCGACCTCATCAATATGGATATGCTGAGCGATAAATTAGACGAAACGTTTTCTCAACGCAAAGCAAACATCCCCCTTGTAGAAAACATAATTACAGATGAATTTGAACAATTCTGTCAGTGGCTTTCTGAACTGAATGTAGTCCCGACCATTCGCGCGCTGAATGATAAATTTGATGAGATTAGGAAAACTGAACTTGAAAGGTTCCGTCATAAAATGGATGAACAATCGCTTGCTTATGTAGAACAGCTGACGCGCAGAATTGTAAACAAAATCGTGGCGCACTCTATCGACCATCTCAAGGAAAATAAAGACCGAAACGAGGAAGTAACGCGCGTTATACAGGATATGTATAAAATCTCACCCGATTAATCTGCTTCATGCCTGAAAAAACGATTCGAATAGGTACAAGAGATAGTATTCTTGCTACATGGCAGGCCGATTTCGTTTCATCTCAGCTCAAAAAACATGGTTACACGACCGAACTTGTTTTTATAAAGTCTGAGGGGGATATGATTTTAGACACTCCCCTGCCATTATTAGGTGGGAAAGGCGTATTCACTAAAGCTCTGGATGATGCTCTTCTGAACAACGAAATTGATTTTGCTGTGCATTCGTTTAAAGACATCCCCACAAATATGCCTCAGGGATTACATGTGGCAGCTATTTTAGAGCGTGAAGACCCCAGAGATGTTTTCGTAGCGCGATCAAATGATATCTTTCTGGAAAATGGTGAATATGAAGCGGTCATTGCTACGAGCAGCCATCGCCGGGGTGGACAATGGCTGAATAAATATCCCAACCACAAACTCACCGATATTCGGGGAAATGTGCACACGCGACTGCGTAAAATCAATGAAAACAAGTGGGATGGCGCCATTTTTGCAGCTGCAGGATTAAAGCGTGTCGGGCTTGATGCTAATATAAGTCAATACTTAGACTGGATGATTCCCGCACCGGCACAGGGAGCCATAGCTGTTATGGCCAAAGAAAACCGACCGGAATTAATTCGGGCAATCGGTCCCATCCATCACCCTTACACGGCCATTTGTACCAGAATTGAGCGCCGTTTTTTACAGGTTTTAGAAGGGGGATGTTCTGCTCCTCTCGGCGCTTTTGCCAGAATTATAGGTACTGATGTGCATTTTGAGGCCATTCTTACATCTCTTGATGGAAAAAGAAAAGAAACCATTCAGGTCAATGTTTCACTGGAACATGCTGCCAGCCTTGGGGACCATGCCGCCGAAGAAATGATGAAACGGGAGTCTGTTATGGATATCCTCAAAGAAATACGCGGAGATGAGCTGTGAAAATTCCGGTCTGGTTTACAAGAGCACTAAATGACCGGGAAGTAACAGAAGCGCGCGAAAAAAACATCGAACCGGTTGTTCATCCACTCATCAGTATCCGCCTATACCCTGTTAAAGAAATTCTCCGGTCTGCAAAAGCCCTGCCTGCACCCACAGCCATTGCATTCAGCAGTAAAAACGCCGTCGATGCTTTTTTAACATGCAAAGTTATTAAGCCCGACTTTCTTGACGGTATACGTATTTTTTGTCTCGGGGAAGCAACCGCTGCCCGACTAAAGGCAAATGGATATAACGTTACCATCGCGCTTGAGGCAACAGGCACAGGCCTTGCCGGGCGTATAGCCTCTGAAGTCAGCAAAGGCAGTACGATTTGGCATTTTTGCAGTAATATCAAGCGTCCCGAAACCGGTAATTCTCTTGAAGCATCTGGTGTGCGTTATTACCCTTTGGAATGTTACGAAACAATTGAACTGACGGAAGCAGGCCAGCCTGAGGAGCCATTTAAGGCCGTCGTTTTTTACAGTCCGAGTGCGGTGCGGGCTTTTGTTAAAGGCAAAACGAAATTAATGAACAATCCGATTGTTGTGAGTATTGGAGAGACCACAGCCGACGAACTCCGTGCAAACGGGTTTGGTGATATTTTGACGCCACACAACCCCACTACAGAAGCACTTTTGGATGTACTTCAAAACAATTTATCCAGCTAAACAATTATGGCATTTCCTGAATTAAAAAACGATTTATTACTAAAAGCACTCAAAGGTGAACCTGTTGATCGTCCACCTGTCTGGATGATGCGTCAAGCCGGTCGCTATCTGCCCGAATACATGGAATTGCGCAAGAAATACACATTTTTTGAGCGTGTAGAGACGCCTGAACTTGCATGTGAAATTACAATGCAGCCCATTCGCCGTTTTGCCCCCGATGCTGCCATTATTTTTTCGGATATTCTCGTGGTTCTTCAGGCTCTTGGCATAGAAGTAACCCTGAATCCCGGCGAAGGCCCGCGTTTACCCAATCCTGTAAACACACCGGAAGCCGCACTTGCACTCACAGTGCCCGATGTTAAAGACCGGCTTCATTATGTGATAGAAGCTCTGACGCTCACTCGAAAAGAACTAAACGGACAAGCCACCTTAATTGGTTTTGCCGGCGCACCATGGACTTTATTTTGCTACCTCATTGAAGGCCGGGGTTCAAAAGATTTCGCCCGTGCAAAAGCCTTCTACTGGCAACATCCCGAGGCCGCGCGCCATGCGTTGAAAGTAATTTCCGACACAACCATTCTTTACCTAAAAGCCCAGATTAAAGCCGGGGCGCAAGTCGTTCAGGTTTTTGATTCATGGTCAGGGTTGTTATCGCCGGAAGATTTCAACGAAATTGCATATCCGTGGCTGAAACAAATTTCAGATGCAATTGAGGAAGTTCCTGTCATTTTATTTGCTAAAGGAAGTTGGTACGCTCTTGAGGGACTCACCCAACGAACCAATGCTTCGGCTTTGGGTGTCGATTGGTGTGTAACCCCGGAGTACGCGCGACAGGCTACTATGAATAAAATCACCCTTCAGGGAAATTTCGACCCATCGAAACTACTCCATCATCCTGATGAAATAACCCGCCTTGTTCACCGCATGATTGATCGATTTGGCGCACAAAGATATATTGCAAACCTGGGACATGGCATCCTGCCCTACATACCGGTTGAAAATGCCGGAGCGTTCTTTGATGCGGTTAAGAGTTGGGGGAAGTAGATTAAATCTTTAAATTTAATCTATGATTACAACCACCTACAAAGAATTTGCTGAACATCCGGAATAATGTATTGACCTTGTCGAGGGTGAGAAAGAAACTGTCCACATTACAGATAAGTCTTCGAAAGGTTTAGTATTAATATCTGCGGGAGAGTTCAATTCCATAAAAGAAACGTTGCATTTGCTTAAATCCAGCAAAAATGCGCTTAGACTCTACGAATCCTTAGAACAAATGAAAAGTGGAGATGTGGTCTCTGCTTTCACGTTTGAATAATTTCGAAATTATACGTATAATACAAAAGACAGTACGTATAACTTTAGTGATTATGAAAGAAAAACTAACTCTCAGTATAGATAAAAAATCGATCAAAAAATCAAAGAGATATGCTAAAACACATGGTACCAGTGTATCCTCTATGGTCGAAGCATACTTTGATTCACTGACAGAAGAGAATGCAGATTGGCGTCCTAAAAGCGGTTCTATAGTCGAACAGTTGAGCGGGGTTGCAACTCTTCCCGATTCATTCAAAAGCTATGATGAGGTTTTAGAACAAGCACTTATTGATAAATATGGGTTACAAAAAAATTCTGATTGATGCGAATGTTTGTCTTGATGTTACCATTATGCGTCATCCATTTTACAAAGCCTCTGCAAAATTATTTGAAGCAATAGAATCTAAACTTTATGTCGGCGTGCTTTCAGCTGATTCGTTAACGAATATTTTCTACGTAACTAAAAAACTCACAAATAAAGAAGTAGCATTTAAGCAACTTAAGTTACTATATAAATTATTAGAAATAGGTACGGTAGACTCTTCAACAATTGAAATGGCATTAAGTTCTGGTTGGGGCGATTTTGAAGATGCTATTCAATTTTTTTGTGGATTAGAACATAGTTGTGATGCAATAATTACGCGAAATGAAAAAGATTTTGGGAAATCTACTCTACCGATATATACACCTGAAAAATTTGTATTGAATTATTTAACGTAGTGATTTGTCAATGGTGTGCTGTCTAAAAAGACCTGCCAGGTTTTTACGCTTAGGTAGTGATTTAGAATAATATGACCCTTAAAACCTGACAGATCTGCGGCATATTAGACGAGACTTGACAGTAGTCTGTTCCAAATATAATCCAGTGACAATATCCAAACAGGTTAAAAAAATTATCAACTACTCTTTAAATGCTCCCCCTAACAGTTTGATTTATCCAATCAATCACACTATTTTATGTGTATAAAAACCACAAGCCATACACATAGCGACCATGCGGACCAACATTGAAATAAATGATCGATTGATGGAAGAAGCTTTAAAGTACAGCGGTTTATCTACGAAGAAAGATGCTGTACATGAGGGCTTAGAGTTGTTGGTGCAACGTGGAAAACAGAGAGAGATTCGTAAATTCCGCGGTAAGTTAAAGTGGGAAGGCGACCTTCAGGAAATGAGAAGCGACAAATGACTGTTTGCGATACCTCCGTCTGGATTGCCTATTTCAATGGCGTTATAACTCCGGAAACGAATCATTTGGATGAGCTCCTGGAAGATGGAAAAATATTGATGCTCGATATTATTCTTCTTGAATTGCTTCAGGGATTCAGAAACGACAAACACTACAAACAAGCTTTTAAACTCTTAACTCAATTACCGGTTTATGCAGCTATCAATCCGGAGTCTGCAATTCGCATAGCTGACCATTATCGAAAATTCAGAAATAAGGGAATTACAATCCGCAAAACTATTGATATGATGATTGCTGTTTGGTGCATGGAACAAGACGTTACACTTTTACATGATGACAAAGACTATACGCTCATCAGTGACCATCTTAGCCTCAAAACAGTCAAAGTTTAGTTTCCGCACAAGCATATCAATATCCTATTCATTATCCAATATTTATTTATTTTTCAGAATCCAAATCACCCCAAAAAACCAATGCCCCATTTGAAACCGATAAAAGACCGATTCACCGATTACATTCATCAATTGCAGGATTACATTTGCAGGACTGTTGAGGAATCTGATGGAAAAGCCACGTTCCTCGAAGATAATTGGGAACGCGATGGTGGCGGTGGCGGGCGTACCAGGGTTATTTCAAATGGACGCGTATTCGAAAAAGGAGGCGTGAATTGCTCGGTTGTTCATGGCGAGCTTCCGGAGTTGATTCGTAACCGGTTTGGTGTGGAGCAAGGCTGGTTTTTTGCGGCGGGAATTTCACTGGTTCTTCATCCTTTAAATCCATTTGTACCCACTGTTCACGCTAATTACCGCTATTTCGAACTCTATGACGAAGAAGGTGGTGAACGAAGAGATGCATGGTTTGGAGGCGGTGCTGATTTAACGCCTTATTATTTATTTGATGAAGATGCCCGCCATTTCCACAAAACACACAAATCCGCCTGTGATGCCATCAACCCGGAGCTGTATCCTGTCTTTAAAAAACAATGCGATGCATATTTCCATAACGCTCACCGTGGTGAAGGCCGTGGTATTGGCGGTATTTTTTATGATTACAAGAGGGATGAAAACGGTGTTGGAACCGGACTGGAAAAATGGTTCAATCTTGCGCAATCCTGTGGGGATGCATTTACGGAAGCGTACATCCCCATCGTTGAGAGACGTAAAAAATCAACCTTTACAGATGAGCAACGTTACTGGCAGGAAATTCGTCGTGGACGCTATGTAGAATTCAATCTCATCCACGACAGAGGCACGCTATTCGGACTCAAAACAAATGGAAGAGTTGAATCCATTTTGATGAGTCTTCCTCCAAGAGTCCGCTGGGATTACACTTTTGAGCCAAAGTCCGGTTCTGATGAATCCAGATTACTGGAAGTGCTGAAAAAGCCGGTTGATTGGGTTTGATTCCCGTGAGATAAAAAACATCCCAATAAAAGCAGTTCATATACCAAGAGTCTCCATTCCGAATGTTGAATTGCTTATCTTAAAGCATTAAATATTAAAAAATCAGAGTTTTCAATAATGAGTACAAAAGCAGACTTAACTTCTTCAGGCGGATTTCCAATTATCAGAGGCAGGCGGCTAAGGGTATCACCGGCAATGCGTGAAATGACTACCGAACATCGGTTGCATCCTTCCATGTTTATCGCGCCGCTTTTTGTTATCGAGGGCAAAAACACAAAAAGCCCGATTCCATCCATGCCGGGATATTTTCGGGTCACTTTAGATATCCTTAAAAAAGAAGTCAAAGAACTATACAAACTTGGAATCTGCTCAGTACTTCTTTTTGTGAAAGTTCCCGACGAGCTAAAAGATAACAGTGGTACCGAAGCATTAAATCCTGATGGATTGATGCAGCGCGCGGTTAAAACGGTGAAGGAAGCTCAGCCTGAATTGGTTGTGATGACAGACGTTGCACTCGACCCCTACTCAAGTTATGGCCATGACGGAATTGTAGAAAACAGCATTATTCTGAATGATCCGACATCAGAGGTGCTTGCGAAAATGTCCGTTTCTCATGCGCAGGCCGGAGCCGATGTCGTCGCACCATCCGATATGATGGACGGACGCATTCTCACTATCCGTCAGAGTCTCGAATCAGAGGGTTTTGTGGATACCGGGATTATGTCCTACAGCGCAAACTATGCATCATGTTTTTATGGCCCGTTCCGTGATGCACTCGATTCCGCTCCCGGTTTTGGGGATAAAAAAACTTATCAGATGAATCCCGCTAACATTCAGGAAGCAGTGCGTGAAGCGCAGTTAGATGAGCAGGAAGGCGCGGATATCATAATGGTAAAACCCGGCCTGCCCTACCTTGATGTGGTCAGAGCAGTCAGCGAAACAGTAAACGTACCCGTTTCGGCCTATCACGTTTCCGGGGAGTACGCTATGATTAAAGCCGCGGCTGAAAAAGGATGGTTAGATGAACAACAAGCCATAATGGAAACCCTAATTGGATTTAAAAGAGCCGGTGCCGGGCTTATAGCTACTTATTTTGCTGCGGATGCCGCACGAATGATTAAAGAGTCTCTTAGTTAATAATATTCTCTGCGGAAAAATCCGAGGGCTGCAATTGTTATATTAAAAATTTTTAATAAATGTATACATCAATATTATTAATCACATAAGATAAGTTTATTGACCTTTTATTATCATTTTTGAAGAGAAATTAAAAAATTTTGTTTGTAGAATAAGGGGAATCTGCTTATATTTTATTAAGAAATTTTAATTAATCTAAAGACCATGAGCAGCCTACACAGTCAAACATATTCAAATCCGGCTTCCTGCTACAAACTTCCCACATTTAAAGGTTGGCTGGCACTTTCAAATCTCTCAGAAAGTGAGCATCAAATTATTAATGAATTACACTTTGTTATATCCAGTAATATGGATTCAGTAAATATGCTCTCTGAAAAAATTTATGAAGAGTGTCTGTTTAATAAAATTGATAAAGATTTTTCAGCACACTTAAGACTTGCATTAGTCGAGGCGCTTAATAATGTGGTAGAGCATGCCTTTCAGGGTGAGATGAACAATGAAATAGATGTATATATAACGTTTTTCTACAAAAAAATCCGTATTAGAATTACAGATACAGGCTACCCAAATCATCATGGTGTAAAACCTGTAGAACAAAATTTTGATCTTGAGGATATTATGAGTGTTCCGGAGGGTGGATATGGCCTGCACATCATGCATCAATTAATGGACGAAGTGAACTACTACCGCAAAAACAACGTGAATTTCTTGATCCTCGAGAAGCATTTTTGATCGCAACGCAATAACGGCCTGTAGGTTACCTATTAACTAAAAACGTCAACTGCATTTAGGTATCAACAACCCGTAACCCGTAACCCGTAAC
>SLDG01000190.1 GCA_007125355.1 Balneolales bacterium
CAGTCAGGCAGGCCTGTCTTGCCGATGCAGTCAGGCAGGCCTGTCTTGCCGATGCAGTCAGGCAGGCCTGTCTTGCCGATGCAGTCAGGCAGGCCTGTCTTGCCGATGCAGTCAGGCAGGCTCGGTGCACAAAGGTAAGTTATTGTTTTTATGTTTCAACAAATTACACTTCGAGAGTTAATTTGGTACTTTTTGATTAATCAGAGCGCACTCAATTATTCATTTTTGCGGGGTTTTTTTATGGGATGACATCTGAGTGGAAAGGAACATTACGCCACGACGCTTTGTTCTGAGGATACATAAATCAAAAATTTATACTCATACTTAACAAAAAGAAGAATGAAAAATAAAGTAGTACTTATAGCAGGCGGCTCGGGCGGTGTTGGTACAGCCACGGCAAAAATATTTTCTAAAGCGGGAGCTAAAATTGTACTTGCTGCGAGGAACAGAGAAAAAGCAGAAGCTACAGCACTTGAAATTAATAACAGTGGGGGAGAAGCTTACGTCATCGATGTTGATGTCACCGATATGTCTTCTGTTTACAAAATGGTAGATGACGTTATCAAAGAACTCGGCAAAGTTGATGTTTTAGTGAATGCTTTTGGGATGGGTATCATTCAGCCATTATTGGATGTGCACCCCGAAAAAGCGAAGGAAGTATTCGACGTAAATGTGTATGGCACCTTTTTGGTAACACAGGCCGTTGTGCGACACATGGCAACAGAGAAGAGCGGTAAAGTAGTTATGTTGCCCGGGATTTTGGGTAAAGCTGTCATGAAAAACTCATCTGTTTACTCGGCGAGTAAATTTGCGGTTACAGGCTTCACTAAAGCATTGGTTGATGAGCATCGTCGCAATAAAATATCATTCACATTGATGTATCTCGGTGGAATAGATACGGAATTTTGGGATAGCGACCTTATTGATATGAGGGTTCAGAGAGAGAAAATGCTCACTGCCGAAGAAGTTGCTAAAGCTGTTTATTACGCAGTAAATCAGCCCGGAGAATCTGTACTAAACGAAATTGTGATTCAGCCTGAATCGCATCAGATGGTTTGAGCCTTTTTCTTCAGTGAAGGGGAATAATCGAGTGTCATGTTCTGTGTGCCTGGTATGTAAAGACATGTCAGGTTTTTAATTAATTTGGAATATTTAATAAAAATATTTTCAAAACCTGACAGGTCTTTGTCATGATAATATTGTCGATGTTTCAGATTTTCCCTTTTAAATATTGCTGACGAAGCTCTTCAGGAAAATTCTCTATAGCATACCTTAGCATCGTTCTCGGCATATCTTTATAATGTTTTTGCAGAAAAGCTTCTTCAGTTTTTCTGTTACGATTGCCAACTTCACGCAGCATCCATCCCACGGCTTTGTGGATTAAATCTTCTTCGTCATGTAATAGTATCTGAGCCAGATTCAGAGTATCGTCAAAATCATTTTTCTTGATGAACCAGAAGGTACTCATTATCCCAACTCTTCTGAACCAAAGATTCTTTGAGTGTACAAGTTCATAAAGTACATCCCGGCTACGGTTTTCCAAAAATACGCCTATAATATACATGGCAGATACATCCACTAAATCCCAATTATTAACATGTTCCAAATGGTTGAGGTAGAAATTGTATATCTCTTCTTTTTCGGCATTTGAGCCTTTCCGGAATTTATGCATCAGAATCACGATAGCAAGCATGCGTTCTTCATGGATTTCTGAGGTCATAAAATCTTCAACAACATCCAGTTTTACTTTCTGGTGCTTCTTAGCTAATGCTCTGATTTTTGGTACGCGAACGCCGATGAATACATCACCCTCTCCATATTCTCCTTTTCCTGTCTTGAAAAAACGCTGTGATATTTCGGCGTGTTCAGGGTCAGCGAGTGAATGAAGTTCGGATTTTATTTCTTTGAGCATGGTTCACTTTTTGAAGATGTTAAAGCACAATTTTTTCATCTTTATTAATTCTAAACTCTTTCTTTAGCTTTGCCACCCGTAAGCTGTATGCTGTTTTTTCAAGAATCGGATTCCCATTTGCATCAGGGTACGTAAGATTATCAGGATTAAAACTGAACGTAACAGTTGAAGACTCGCCGGGATTAAGACTGACTTTTTCGAAATGCTTAAGTTCTTTTTCCGGCCGGGTGAATCTGCCGAAATGAGTTGAAATAAACCACAATATGGTTTCTGTACCCGCGACTTCCCCCGTATTTGTAACTTTTACGGAAGCTAAAATAGTATCTGATTGCTCTTCATCTTTTTTGAGATCCAGGTTTGAGTAAGCATATGAAGTGTAACTAAGTCCATGCCCGAATTGAAAAAGAGATGATGATTGATTTCCATGCTCAATGTGGTTCGCCTTTTCGACATCAAAAAAATAAAGCTCACTTTTTTTGTGATTATAAGGCATAAAATGGCTTGGACTCGCCGGGTAAGAGAACGGCAATTTCCCGGATGGATTTATTTTTCCGCTTATTACATTCGCGATGGCTTCAGCTCCTTCATATCCGGGCAGGCCGGCATGCAAAACTGCATCGGTAACATCCAAAATATCATGTATTAAGCGCGGCCGTCCCTGTATCAAGACCAAAACCACCGGTACGCCGGCTGTGGATATATGTTTGATTGCTTGTTTTTGTTCAACAGGCAAATTCAAATCAGTTATATTTCCGCCAAATTCAGCATATGGTTCTTCGCCACCGCAATAGATAATCAGGTCGGCCTTTTTTAACTCTTTCAAATCAGGCTTTTCCTGTTCAAAAAGGATTACTTCTGCATCCTCAAACTCTTTTTCAAGAGCCGTGAAAACGGTATGCATGTCATTAGGATAATCCTTCTCGTTCCCACCTTGCCACGCTACAGTCCAGCCGCCGCACAGATTGCGTTTGCTGTTCGCACTTGGACCAAGAACGGCGATTTTCTTTACTTTTTTTAAAGGCAGAGTTCGATTCTCATTCCTTAATAGTACTAAAGATTCACGTGCGGCTTCAAGGGCTTTTTTTCTACTATCAGCTGTTCTTATTTCAATACGGTCAAGTTCTTCCGGATAAGGATGCTCGAATAGTCCTAATTCAAATTTAAGTTTTAGAATGCGTCTTACAGATTCATCAATTCTTGATTCCGTAATACGGCCTTCTTTCACCAACTCAAACATGCATGTATTAAAATCCAGATGCAGGGGTGTCATACTTATGTCTATACCGGCATCTATCACCTGAAGTGTGGCTTCCTTAAAATTCTCGGCAGTGAAGTAGAAATCGGTGAGTTTACCAATGTCATCCCAATCTGTTACCACCACGCCATCAAAACCCATTTGTTCGCGCAGCAGTCCGGTTACAATTTCTTTGGATGCGTGAACCGGTACGCTATTAAGTTCACCACTGTTCAGCATAATAGTTTTAACACCGGAATCAATAGCTTTTTGGAAAG
>SLDG01000164.1 GCA_007125355.1 Balneolales bacterium
GATGTTACCCTTCTTCTTCATTTTCATGATTACCTGGACCATATTCCTGCTCGTTTACTGGGCTCTTGGAATTCCACTTGGATTACAGGCAAGTTACACATGGCCTGCGGTAATGCCATAAAATCTTCAAAAACCCCGGCTAACAATCGGGGTTTTTTGTTTTTTTGGAGGGAATAAGGATAATATGAATAGATACTGTGGCCTGCTCAAAAAAATGATTAAATCATTCATCCAGTTCTGATGTAGAATCTGAGTAAAAATAACTATTAACGCCATGCTCCGTTAGGAGCATCACCTTTGTAACACAAGAACTACAAAAACCCAATCCTGCGCCGTAGGTGCAATACCACATCTCCCCATATCCCACATAGCTTACCAAACACCAAATTCTTATCTTACTATTTGGGATGTGCTTATTGCCAACGAACGTAAATGAGGATGAATAAGAGAGGGATTTTAGACGGCGTTAATGTACTTGAACTTGCCAGTGTGCTTGCCGGGCCATCTGTTGGGATGTTTTTAGCGGAACTTGGCGCAAGTGTTACCAAAATCGAAAATCCACGCACCGGCGGTGACGTTACCCGCTCATGGAAACTGCCTTCTGAGTCCAAAGAAAAGCCAACAAGCAGTTATTACAACGCTGTTAATTGGGGGAAGTCGATTGACATGGTTGATTTAAAATCCGTTGAGGGATTAAAAACAGTAAGCAGCCTTATACAAAAATCAGACATCATCCTTGTTAGTTTTAAACCGGGTGATGCCGAAAAACTCGGTTTAGAATATGAAGCGGTTACAAAAATCCGTCCGGATATAATCTACGCATCGATTACCGGATATGGCGATGATGACCCCAGAACGGCTTACGATGCTCTTTTACAAGCAGAATCCGGTTTTATGCACCTGAATCGCAAGCCAGGTGCATCCCCGCTTAAAATGCCCGTTGCTCTGATTGATATCCTCGCCGCTCATCAGTTAAAACAACTTGTTTTGGTGGCATGGATTCAAAAACTAAAAACCGGCGAAGGCAGCCATGTTGAGGTTTCTTTGTTCGAATCCGCTGTAAGTTCGCTGGCAAATCAGGCCGGGGCATGGCTCTATGCAAATACAGAACCGGAACCGATGGGCAGCGAGCATCCCCATATTTATCCCTACGGATCAGCTTTCAAAACAGGAGACGGCAGAAGTATTGTCCTTGCCGTGGGTAACGACAGGCAGTTTCAGGCGCTGTGTGAAATTCTGAATATCAACAACATTTCAGAACAAGATGATTTTTCTACAAATCCCGCCCGGTCTGCCAACAGGAATGCATTGCGTGAAGTACTTGAATCGGCATTTATGAACATAGAAGACTCTGAATCCCTGCTCGGGGATTTACACGCTAAAATGGTTCCTGCGGCCATCATCCGGAAAGTTGGTGAAGCCGTAGAACTTTACTGCGGCTCTTTCCACACTCACAAAGATGGCAATTTAAAGGGGATTCCAACCATAACAGGACGCATTAACGGTAAGCCGGCCGCAGCCTCACTCTCGTTTGAGCCGCAATGATTACCCTGAACCAGAATTAGATTATAAAAAAACTCTGTGCAAAACACTGTGGTACTCTGTGGTTCAATTCACCAATAGGCTTTTTAGATACTCTATTTTAAACAGAAATAATTTTTCAGCGACCAAGAGAAATGATTTAAATCAAATTTTAATCTGCTTTACTCAATCCAATCAATTCTGTAGGGCAAATCCGCCACGATGTATGTCATTACAGCAACAGCAGCAGTACAGTGCTGTACTTCTTGCTTATCCAGAATTTCCATTGCATCGGCATGCGTGTGGTGGTACCAGAAATAGCGCTCCACATCCACATCGAGGCCCATAATGGCTACACCTTCTCTGTTCAGAGGGCCAACATCAACCGTTCCGGACGACCCTTCACGCACTGTAACCGCTCCGATTGGCTCAAGCAATGATGCGATATCTTCTAACACAGGAAATGCCGACTCAGGCCCGGTATAGCCAAAACCAAGCGGAGTAAACACACCAAAATCGACTTCAAATGCCAGTACGTGGTTTTCAATTTCGCCATTTGCCATCACCTTGTTTCTGTATTCCAGTCCGCCTCTGACTCCATTTTCCTCATTGGTAAACAATACAAGACGAATTGTGCGGCGAGGCTCCAATCCCAATTCCTTAATGATACGCATTGCTTCCCATGTAACAAGGCATCCGCCGGCATCATCCATAGCACCATGGCCGACATCCCATGAATCTATGTGGCAACCAATCAGCACAATTTCATCTGGCTTTTCACTTCCCCGAAGCTCAGCTATTACATTTCTGGATAGGGCATCAGGCAGCATTTCGGCCTCCATATATAATTCAACTTCAATTGTTTCTCCCCTTTTGGCCATACGGTGCATCCATGCGGCATCTTCAACTGTAATGGCAGCTGCAGGAATTTTCTCGACATCTTCACCATAACGCATTCCACCGGTGTGGGGTGTTTGCATAGAAAAGTCGGTTACAGAGCGAATCAATGCGGCTTTGGCACCATGCGCGGCTGCTCTTGTGGCGGCGTGAACTCTGTATTGTACTGCTTGTCCGTAATTTTCGTATTCGTAGTTAAATAATACGATTTTGCCCTCAGCTTCGGCAGCTCTTTCTTCCAGCTCATCAAATCCCGAAACTACCAAGACTTCACCGGTCATTGGCGAGCCGCCGGTCCCTATGCTTCCACCAAGTCCAAGCATTGGCATATTACGCTGATCAGGAGAAAGCAACGTGGCGTATTCGTGTCCCCGTACCCAATGTGGCACCATTACATCTTGCGTACTGACTTCAAACCCGTCTTCATTTAGCTTTTCCACTGACCAGTCTATGGCATCTTCTAACATTTGCGAACCGCTTAGGCGCCTCGGGTAATAATCTGTTAGATAGGTAAGCCTGTCCCAAACCAATGAATTATTTTCGGCCATTTCTATGATTTGACGGGCGGCATCGCCATATTCCTGTTCAATTTCATTGGGGGTTTTGCACGCGGTTAAACATAAAATAGCAGCGAGAGTAAAAACTAAAATGTGTCTCATCTTATTGGATGTATGTGGTTAAGTGTGTGGCGAAATAGTGGAATTTATCAAGCCGATTAGTAAAACATTGAATATTCTACATTGAAATGATTTTAGCAAATCGTTTTAAAAAAGTTTACGTTATATTTTACACCTCACATAATGGAATTGCTTTTCCGGGAAACAGAGAAAAAACCTGACTAAACACAGAATCACAACGTTTTAAAAATTGGCTATGAGTTTGAAAGAAGAAAAAATGATATTTCTGATACAATGTCCTGATCAAAAGGGGCTTGTGGCTTCAATTAGTACCTTTTTCTACAAAAGAGGATTCAACATTCTGCAATGCCAACAATATTCTGATTTACTGAATGGCCACTATTTTATGAGATTGGAATTATCGCTCAAGGACTTAACCACATCACGAAAACAACTGGAAAAAGAGTTTGCTGCTTTTGGGGAAGGTTTTTCATTGAAATGGTCGGTTCATTACACTGATGAAATTCAGCGAATGGCTATTTTGGTTTCAAAGACATCCCACTGCCTGTATGATTTGCTTCTGAGATGGAAAGAGGGAGAGATTCACTGCGAAATCCCTTTGATAATCAGTAATCATCCGGATCTTGAAAAAGTAGCCAATCAGTTTAAAATCCCGTATTACTGCCTCCCGATTACTCCTGAAACAAAAGCTGAGCAGGAAAAAGAAATCAAAAAACTGCTCGAGTCGCACCATATTGATTTGATTGTCCTTGCAAGATATATGCAAATTCTGAGTGAGGGCTTTGTTGAACAATATGATGGCAATATTATAAACATCCACCATGCATTTTTGCCTGCCTTTCAGGGGGCAAATACCTATCAGCGGGCATACGAGCGAGGGGTAAAAATGATTGGTGCCACATCGCATTATACCACGAAGGATTTAGATGAAGGCCCGATTATTGAACAGGATGTTCAACGTGTTAAACACGAACACACTCCGGAAGAACTAAAACAAATTGGCAGGGATATCGAGAGAATTGTACTCGCACGGGCGGTTAAAGCTCATCTCGAACGGAAGATAATTGCAACCGGCATGCGCACTGTTATTTTCCATTGAAACCTGTTTGGGATTTTATGGCAAGTTAAGGAGACAATTATCCCGGAACACGAACATATTCCTTATCAGCCTTTTGGTTAACGCTGCTTGTGCTAAACGGCAGCCTGCAAACAAATCGTGATCCTTGATTTTTTTTATCTTCAAGGAATATAGTTCCGTTTAGCTTACTTGTAAGCAATGCTACGGTATAAAGGCCTATACCCGTAGAACTTTCTCCTCCAGTTGGTTTATTACTTATCTGACTGAACATTTGAAAAAGTTTTTCTTTTTCTTTTTCAGGGATTCCAATGCCTTCATCATCAACAATAATTTCCCAGAAGTTATCAGTTGCTTTTTTGATTGTCAGGCTAACTTTTGAACCCAAGTTAGAAAATTTAATAGCGTTCGATATAAGATTATCAATGATTCGGGATACATAATCAGGATATGTTTTCACAATAAAATCATCTATATCTTCCTGAATAATAATGAGTTTTCTCGCAGCCATCATTCTGAAAGCAGACATTGAGTCTTCTACAATTTCACGTGTTGAAATTTCTTTAAATTCTGTTTGAATATCACTGCGTTCAACTTTCTTTATATCAAGTAAGTTATTAACCAGGCGTTGCATTTTTTTAGAACTGATATCAATCATAGACAAAAGCGACCTATTCTCTTCGTCGATTTCATTCATACTCATAACTTCAACTAATCCGCTGATTGACGAAAGCGGATTCTTTAAATCGTGAACAATGACTCCAATAAGTGCATCGCGGTCGCTGTTAAGTTTTTCGAGTGCCTTATTTTTTTTCTGGATATCGTTCTTTTGGTCCTCTAATGCGCTTAGTAATAACCTTAATCTGCGCTGATTTTTAAATGTATACAGCAAGAAGCCGGTTACAATTATCATGGTAATGAGTAAGATGGCATTTATTTGTCGCTGGCTCGCATTTAGCGACTCCTGAATAGCCAGATTCTGCTGCAATAGCTGAAACTCAGCATCTTTCTGCTCCATGTTATACTGTGCCCTTAACTCAGATATTTGTGCACTTCTAACATTTTCTTTTAACTCTAACTTTAATTCATGGTGGGTTTCAAGATAAGCTAATGCTTGTTCGGTTTCACCTTTATCAGCATAAATTTTATATATAAGTTCAGTCACATCAGACATAATCTGTCTGATCCCAAAATGACTACTTAGTTCATATGCATCAAGGGCGTGGCCTAATGCTGTATCGTAATTACCATTATTAAAATAGGCTCTTGAAATAACAGAATTATGATATAGCTTGCCAAATGGAAAATTTAACTCTTCACTTAATTTTAAACCCTCTCTACCGATATCTATAGCATTTATGTAGTCGCCTTTTTTTATAAAATTTACAGCCAAATTAAATTTATTCTGAATAACAGCGTGTTTTAAGTCATATTCGGTATTAAATGCGATAGCAGCAAAGAGCGTGTCAATGGCTTGTTCAGTTTTACCCATACCGGCCAATGCCAGTGCAAGATTATTAAGATTCGTAGACAAATTATGAACAGAGTTGAGCTCTCTGTTAATATTATATGCAATAGTAAAACGCTCTAAAGCTTCCTCGTATTCGTCTTGATCATTAAGTATAAGCCCTATCATGTTGTTTAAAACAGCTTTATTTCGTCTCTGTTCCTCATCGCCTTCAATAATCCTTATTACCTCATAATAATCTGCCAGAGCTTCATAATTTCTATCTAAACTGCTAAATATTTTTCCCCTTGTACCCAATAGCACATGTTTTAGTTCATCTGATTCCAACTCAGACTCAAATATTTCAAAAGCTTCATTAATTATCTCCAGTGCCTGTTCTTTCTCTCCCATTTCGGCTTTTGTATCAGCAAGCCACTTCCTGCTAAGCACTTTATGCCTTGCAGACCCTGATTTATCACTCAATTCTATGGCTTCATTTACAATTTCATAGGCTTCTCTAAAATCTCCACGCATTAAGTAATGCGTTAACTGTGTTATTTTTATTTCAACCATCAGGTGATAATTGGAGTCGGCCAGAGCTTCTTCCCATAAAAGATGCCTTAGACTGTCACCCTCGGCAGTCAAAAATTTATCATAGTTGCGATCCATTTCTGTCAACATCTGTTTCTGTATATCAGATATCAATCCCTTACCATTAGAATCGCTCTTGTTCTCTTCTGTAATGGTGCAGCCAATTAAAAGTGTTATAAAAACAAAGACAATAAAGGTGTTTTTCATAGTCTTTTCAAGTATGTTTAAACTCAAAAACAGCATTCTTATGCGTTGTGCAGACAAATTACTTTTGCTGGATTAGATGGTTTATTAAAGTTACAACATTTTAATAATTTTTCTTAATATTTTTTGTGTTTCTAATGTGAACAATAAAGGATTACACTTTGATCTTCTCAAAAATTGCTTTCAAAAGCTTCAGATTTTTTTCGATAACACAGAGAAGTCAAAAAAACAGTTCACATAGCCATCAGCATTAGCAAGGCTTTTCTGCGGGCAACTAAACTCATTAATACGTATTTTCCAACATGAGAGATAAAGGCGTTTTTCAAATCGTTAATTGGCACGATCTTGGCTTTATGTCATATAAACCAGCATGGAGCTTACAGAAAGCTATTCAAAAGAAAATTATAGACGAAAAACTCAAAGCCAGAACCAATCCTGAGTTACCACGAATAAATGATGTACTGCTGTTTGTTGAGCATCCGCATGTATTTACGCTTGGCAAAAGCGGAAGCATGTTACATCTGCTTGTTAAAGATGAAGAGTTAAAAAACGCTAATGCAGAGTTTGTAAAAATTGACCGCGGGGGCGACATCACCTATCATGGGCCGGGTCAAATTGTCGGGTATCCAATTTTTGACCTTGACCGTCATTTTACAGACATCCACAAGTATTTAAGGTTTCTTGAGGAAGTCATCATAAGAGTTTGCGCCGATTATGGCTTTGAGGCAGAACGCGTAGATAAACTGACCGGCGTGTGGATAAACGGACACAAAATCTGTGCTATGGGTATAAAGTGCTCGCGTTGGGTTACACTACATGGATTCGCAATGAATGTGAACACCCAACTAAATTACTTTAATAAGATTGTCCCCTGTGGTATTGCTGACCGGGGAGTTACCAGTTTAGAGGAACTACTGGGATATAGAGTAGATGAGCAAGAGGTTAAATCTAAAATTATAAAACATTTCTCTGATGTTTTTTCAGTAAGACTTGAAAAAGCAGACTCTTTACCTATTGATTGGCAAGCCACGGCAGGCATTTCTGATTAAAATTGAGTATCTTACACTTATGTTCCGATGATAATCACATTCTATTCATAAACGGAACGTATTTTGTATTTCAGACGGTTAAAATTCCGTCAACTCTTCATTTTTTAAACAGGTTTGATTTTATGAGCTGTGCAACACAGGTAATGGAACGCGGAACTTCTAAAGACAGCGCTGTCGCGGGCAGACGTCCGGAATGGCTGCGTGTTAAGCTTCCGGCGGGAAAAACATTTCGGCAGGTAAGTGATATAATACAAACACATTCTCTCAATACGGTTTGTGCTGAAGCGCGTTGTCCGAATATGGGTGAATGCTGGAGTGCCGGCACAGCTACGTTTATGATTTTAGGGGATGTCTGCACCCGCTCTTGTGGTTTTTGTGCCATTAAAACCGGCCGGCCGGTTCAGGGCCTGGATTGGGATGAGCCCAACCGCGTTGCCGAAGCGGCCAAGCTTATGAATTTGAAGCATGTGGTTATCACATCTGTGAATCGCGATGAGCGCAAAGACGGTGGAGCTCCCATATTTGCTGAATCTATCAAGCGGCTTCGGGAAGAAATACCCGGTGTTACCGTTGAAGTACTTATCCCTGATTTCCGCGGTGTGTGGGAAGCACTCGATTATGTGATTGATGCAAAACCGGAAGTATTGAATCACAATCTGGAAACTGTTCCTCGCTTGTACAGACAAGTACGGCCGCAAGCCCGCTATGAGCGCTCACTTGAACTGCTCAAAATCTGCCACGACAAAGGCCTGCGAACAAAAACCGGGATTATGGTCGGACTTGGAGAAACACCTGCTGAGGTTTTTGAAGTAATGGATGACATCGCTGAAATCGGCGTGGATGTAATGACCATCGGCCAATATATGCAGCCCACAAAAATGCACCTCGATGTGCAGGAGTGGGTTCATCCCGACACTTTCGCGACCTACAAAGAAATTGGAGAATCTAAAGGCATTGAGCATGTAGAAAGCGGGCCACTCGTTCGTTCTTCTTACCATGCTGAACGCCATCTGTAAATAAATTCACGCCTTTGAGAAATCCATCTGTTTGCGTAATTGGTGCCGGATGCTCAGGTATTACAGCAATTAAGAATCTGATACAGGCAGGTGTATCTAACATTGTTTGTTTTGAACAAAACAGCCGGATTGGCGGAAACTGGATTTATTCCCCGAAAATTTCACACTCCAGTGTGTGCGAGACCACGCACATCATCAGTTCAAAAGAGTTGTCTTCATACATAGACTGGCCCATGCCGGACCACTATCCGGACTATCCCTCGCATGAGCAGGTTCTGGAATTCTTCGAGTCTTATGCCCGTAACTTTAAACTGTATCCTTACATCAGGTTTAATACCAAAGTAGAAAAAGTTACCAAGACGGATAACGAAAAGTGGCAGGTTAAGCTGAGTACCGGTGAATTTCAGGTTTTTGATTATTTGTTCATTTCAAACGGACACCATTCTGACCCCCGGCATCCTGATTTGCCGGGGAATTTTAGCGGTGAATATTTGCACAGCCATGCTTTTAAAACCAATCAGGCCTTCAGAGACAAACGGGTTTTAGTGATAGGTGCCGGAAATTCAGGATGCGATTGCGCTGTTGAAACGGCCCGGGTTTCATCTTTTACCGCCATCAGCATAAGAACTCCACAGTATATTGTGCCTAAATTTTTCCTTGGGAAGCCCGTAGATACATTCAATCAAAAATTTCAGTGGTTACCTCCATTTATCACAAATCCTCTGCAAAAAAACTCGCTAAAACTACAGATTGGAAGTTTTGCTGATTACGGACTCCCGGAACCTGACTTCCCTGTAGTAAAGGCGCATCCCACTGTAAATTCCGAATTGCTTTATATGATTCGACACGGGAAAGTCCATCCCCGAAAAGCCATCAAAAATATAGATGGGAAAAGCATTACATTTGCAGACGGGTTAATCGAAGAATTCGATTGTATAATTGCCGCTACCGGATATAAAATCGCTCTGCCTTTTTTTGATAAAGATTTCATCAACTATGAAGATGCCGAGCGTGTACCTTTATACCTAAGGATGTTTCATCCTGATCATCCCACACTTGTTTTTATAGGATTGGTGCAGCCACAAGGAGCCATTTGGCCTTTGAGTGATTATCAGTCAAAACTTGCCTCAAACTATGTTATGGGTAGATGGAACCGGCCTGAAAATATCCGCGAGCTTGCTGAAAAAGACTCTGACTATATAGACAAACAGTTCCTGAAGCGAAAAAGACACACCATAGAAGTACATTACCATTCTTATCTCAAAAGCCTGAAAAAAGAAATACCGAAAACTGCCCCTGAGTGGTCTGAGCAAAACTGAAGACACAAGTACAGTAGAAAAAAAATAGTCCCATTTATGTAGGAAGGGAAATCACTTGTGCAGTTGCATGAGCATCTTCCTCTGCAGTATTCAAAGGAAGCTTACATACGAATCGGGTGCCGGCTTTCACTTTATCTTCGAGAAAAACTGTACCATTTAATTTGCCTGCAAGTAATGCAACGGTGTATAATCCGATACCGGTTGAACTTTCTCCTCCCGTTGGTCTGTTGCTTATTTGGCTAAACATTTTAAACAGCTTTTTCTTTTCTTTTTCAGGGATACCAACACCCTCGTCGTCTACTATAATTTCCCAATATGCATCATCAGCTTTTTTGATTGTTAGGCTAACTTTGGCGCCCAAATTAGAAAACTTAATAGCATTTGAAACCAAATTATCGATTATCCTGGACACATAATCCGGATATGTTTTTACTTTAAATTCCTCTATCTCTTCACGTATTATGATTAGTTTTCTTGCGGCCATCATTCTAAATGTAGACATAGAATCTTCAACGATATCTCGGATAGAAACATCTCTTAATTCATTTTGAATATCGCTGTATTCCACCTTCTTAATATCAAGAAGATTGTTCACCAAGCGTTGCATTTTCTTCGAGCTAATATCAACCATAGAAAGTAGCGACTTGTTCTCTTCATCGAGTTCGTTCATACTCATAACTTCTACCAAACCGCTAATTGAAGAAAGGGGATTCTTTAAATCATGGACAATGACTCCAATAAGGGCGTTACGGTCATTATTTAGCTTTTCAAGCGCAGTGTTTTTTTCCTGTATATCATTTTTTTTATTTCTTAACTCACTAAGCAAATGGCGGAGCCTGCGTTGATTTTTAAATGTATATATCAAAAAACCACCTATGATAATCATCGCTAAAATGAGAAAAACATTTATCTGTCTCTGATTCACATTTAATGTTTCCTGAATGGCAAGATTTTGCTGTAATAAAAGAAACTCAGCTTCTTTTAGCTCCATATTGTACTGCGCGCTAAGTTCAGATATTTGTGTGTTTCTAACGTACTCGTTTATCTCTAATTGCAATTCATGGTAGGCTTCAAGAAATGCAATTGCTTTATCTTTTTCATCTCTGTTCGCATGAATTTTGTATAGTAATTCAGACGCATCTGACTTAATCTTTGTGACCCCGAACCTATCACTTAACTTAAAAGACTCAGCGGCATGGTCCAAAGCAGCGTTATAGTTGCCACTTTCAAAATAGGCTCTGCCCAATACTGCATTGTGATACAAAATACCGAAAGAAAAATTCAATTCCTGACTCATTTCCAACCCCTTTTTAGCGATATCTATGGCATTCTGATAATCTTCTTTTCTAATAAAACTAACAGCAAGGTTATACTTATTTTGCACTATACTATGCTTTAAACCAAACTCCGTATTAAACTCTATAGTTGAAAAAAGAGTATCGATTGCTTCATCATCCCTACCTAACCCATTCAATGCCATAGCAATATTATTGAGGTTAGTAGACAAATTACGAACTGAGTTAAGCTCTCTGTTAATGTTATACGCAATAGTGAATCTTTCTAATGCTTCTTCATGTTCATCCTGTTCATTCAAAATGAGGCCAATAATATTGTTTGAAAAAGCTTTATTCCGTAAATAGTCATCACTTCCCTCTATAACCCTTAAAAACTCGTAATAGTCTTGCAAGGCTTCATAATTTCTACCCATCTGCTTTAAAATCTTACCTCTGGTTCCCAAAATAACATATTTTATGTCTTTAGGCTCTTCTAAGGTTTCATAAATTGAAAGGGCATAGTTTATCAACTCCAGCGCTTCTTCTGTTTGGCCTAAACCGAGTTTCGCCTCAGAGTGCCATCTTGTGGTCATGATTTTATCTTCTGGATGTTCGGATTTTTCAGCTAATTCAAGAGTTTCTAATACGATTTCGAGTCCCTTAGCATAGTCACGAATCATCACATAATACCGTATCTGATTAATATTTATTTTAACCATCAAATGATAATTAGAATCGGCTATGGCTTCATCCCATAATAAAAGTGATAGGCTGTCTGCTTTATCTTTAAAAAAATTATCGTAATTACGGTCTATTTCTGTCAGTAGTTTCGACTGCCTATCTGTTAACAAGGGGTTGCCTTTAAGATCGCTTTGGTCTTCTGACGAAATGGTGCAACCAATTAAAAATGCAATAAAAGCTAAGACAGAAAAGGCGTTTTTCATACTATATATTATATTATAAATCTCTTAAGCAACGTTCCCGTGCATTTTTCGACCTAAATTGATACATACGAACATAAATGTTTCGGTTCAAATTACAGCTTTTTTAATGCTTTCGCTTAAAATTTTAGCGCGTAAGTGCTGTCCGATTATGGCCAAATACAAATCTATATCGGATATGTTTCCAAAGTCCGGTCGATATATTCGTAAAAAAACCGTGATCACATCCAATTTCAGTTAATCACGGTTTTTCTAAAAGTCTGAATTTTCTAAGCTACTACTTCTTAATCCTCAAACGGGTTCAATTCCATATTGTACCAGGTAAATCCGTAGATATCAGCGAGCTCTCTGATAATCATTGAGGTTGGTTTTCCGGCTCCGTGTCCCGCCAGTGTTTCAATGCGAATTAGCACCGGCAAGTCTCCGGTATGGCCGGCTTGGAGAGCGGCGGCAAATTTATATGAGTGAGCGGGAACTACACGGTCATCGTGGTCGCCTGTGGTAATTAATGTGGCAGGATATGCTGTTCCATCAACAACATTATGCACGGGTGAATATCCCAGGAGATATTGAAACATCTCTTCGCTTTCCTCAGCAGTCCCGTAATCGAAAGCCCATCCGGCACCGGCGGTGAACGTATGATAACGAAGCATATCTAACACACCCACAGCAGGAAGCACAACACGGAATAACTCCGGTCGCTGTAACATGGCCGCGGCTACAAGTAAGCCACCATTCGAACCGCCGGCAATAGCGAGTTTCTCGCTCGAAGTATAATTGTTATCAATCAGAAATTCGGCAGCGGCAATGAAATCATCAAATACATTTTGCCTTTGCTTGCGTGTTCCTGCTACATGCCATTTCCGGCCATACTCGCCACCACCCCTGATGTTCGGTTGCGCGTAAATCCCGCCATTTTCCAGCCAAACGAGGCGCGAAATACTAAACGACGGCCTGAGACTTACATTAAATCCGCCATACCCGTAAAGATAGGTAGGATTTGTGCCATCCATTTCAAGGCCCTTTTTGTAAGTGATGAACATGGGGACTTTCGTGCCATCTTTGCTCTCGTAAAATACCTGCTCTGTTACGTACGCTTCCGGATCGAAATCTATGTCAGGACTCCAATAAAGCTCTGACTCCCCGCTCTCAATATCATAACGAAATATCGTTGACGGATATGTAAAAGAGGTAAAACTGTAATACAGGATATCATCTTCACGAAGTGCAGAAAATCCACCGGCAGTGCCGATAGATGGCAATTCAACTTCGCGAATCAGGTTTCCATCGTAATCGAATTGTTTCACAACGGTTTGCACATCAATCAAATAGCTGGCAAACAAGTTGCCTCCAGCAGTACTAACACTAAGAACATGGTCGCCTGCCGGGATTACATCCAACCAATTTAACTTTCCTGCATCAGTAACAGGCACCTCAACCAACCGATAATTCGGTGCCTCGTAGTTTGTGTAAATCAACACGCGACCATCATGAATATCAATCACACTATGCGAGTTATCAAAACCTGTTACTACGGGGATGACGCCTCTGTCCCAATCCTGCAAGTCTTTTATGTACAACTCATTGCCGGTTGTACTTTCTGCCGCGCTAACAATGAGATATCGGTGATCCTGAGTGACACCACCGAAAATATAACGACGCGGGGTTTCTTCGCCACCGAAAATAAGTACATCCTCAGCTTGTGGAGTACCAACCCGATGATAGAATAAGTTGTGTCTGTCGGTCATTGCCGAAAGCTGACTTCCATCGGGCTGATCGTAGCTGCTGTAGAAAAGCCCCTCATTTTTAAACCAGGAAAGACCGGAGAATTTAACGTTGTGTAGAGAATCTCCTACAATTTCCATAGTATTTGTATCAAGGAAAATGACGCTTCTCCAATCTGAACCGCCAACCGAAATAGCGTAAGCAGCCAGGCTTCCATCTTCAGAAAAACTTAGTCCGGCAAGCGAAGTCGTACCGTCTTCTGAGAATGTATTCGGATCAAGGAAAACTTCTTCTTCCCCACTGCCGATTTCTTTTGTGCGGAAGACTACTGAATGGTTCTGCAGGCCGTCATTTTTGTAGTAATAATAGTAATTTCCTCTTCGAAACGGGGCTGACATTCTCTCATAATCCCAAAGCTCAGTCAATCGCTCTTCGATATTTTTTCTGAATGGAATTTGCTTCAGAAAATTGTAGGTAACTTCATTTTGCGCGGCAATCCATGCTCTGGTTTCTTCAGACAGATCATCTTCGAGCCAACGATACGGGTCTGGGACTTCCGTGCCGAAATAAGTGTCAACTACATCTCCCATACGTGTTTCAGGATAGTTGATTTGAGCCTGAGAAATGGTAATCAGACCGGTACATATCATTATTGTGATTAAGGAAAGTACGTTTTTCATGATTTGAAATGGTTTTAGTTGGTTTTGTTATGATGTTCTTCAAAGCCTTCTTTAGTTCAAATTTAATTAAGATTAAGGTATATCAGTAATAACTCGTTTATGTAGAAACAGTCCTATTCAATAGACTAAGATAAGTGGCCGAGCTTAATTTTTTATTTAAATGTTGTTACGAAATATGGTTGGGAAATGTTTAGCCCGGCTTTTCTCTCTGTGTTTTCTTTCGGATTCTATATTTTGCATTTTCCAGATCTTCTTTCAGAGCATCGACTTTTTCCAGCAAAATATCCAGTTCATCATCGGCACTTCTGTATTCTTTAGACATTCTCATGAAATGATCGCGTCTTTTTACATCATACCGGGCTTCTTCCATACTATTCATAATTACACCGATAAACAGGTTAAGTACAATCATAGTGCCAATTAAAACGAAACTAACAAAAAATGCAACGGCCAAACCACCCATTGCATAAGGCGTTGTACAACCCGATTCATACGAATATCCCCAAATTGGGTGGTCACATCCATACATATTGATATAGAGAATATCCGTCCAGTCTTCTAAAGTCACAATCCTGAATAGTGATAATAAACTTAGCTGCAGGTTCCCAAAATGCACTGGGTCGTTATACTTAAATAAAAATACCCCCATAGTGGCATAGATGTAGAAAATAACACTCAACAAAATAGCAATGTAACCAATGGAAGGGATTGATTTCAGAAGTACATTTACAAGAAGTTGCAATTTGGGGATTGTTCTAATAATTCTGAAGACCCTCATAACTCGTGCCAGCCGGAAAACAGCAACGAAATGCCCCTCTAATTCGGGGAAAAGAAGTGCAATATAACAGACGGCTACTATGGTAAAATCAAACACATTCCATGGATCTTTAAAATAGCGAAGTGGCTTATTGCCATGCCCACCCATACGTATAAAGACCTCTATTAGAAAAATAAAAAGGATTATCTGGTCGATAGTAAATAACAAGCTTTTGTATTCAGCTACTTTTTCGCCATAGGTTTGTATACCGACCACTACGGCAGTAAGAAGTATAACTGCCAAAATAAAGTTATTGAACCATGCAGATTTGGCAACGGCCCTGCAATAGACGTGTATCCTGCTCATGTCTTTTGTATGTTTGAAATAGCCCGAGATTTTAAAACTGCAAAAATAGAAATTAGAGTTGGAAAAACCTGAGTAATCCAGCAGATATGACAATCAAAATTGATGTTTGGGTTTAAATTCAAAGTTTACAATATTATCCAACTGAAATTGTATTAGAAATCATTAGATGATTTCTCTTTAACTGAAACTAAACGAATAAAAAAGATGAAGAAGTACAGCTTATTTTTGATATGTGGACTTGTAGCTTTAGGATTAATTGCATGCGCACCCGGAGAAGAGCCATTACAGGAGCAATCGCCCACGATTGATGAAACCCAACTGGCATTTTTTGATAATTTGCGTGAATTTTGCGGAGAGCGTTTTGCCGGTTTTGCCAGCTACCCGACTGAAGGTGAACACGCGCTCGTTGGAAATGAATTGAGAACACATGTCTCTGTATGCGAAGACGATTTTGTGAGAATTGAATTATACCGCGAAGCCGGAGATTACTGGCACGGCGCCTGGGTTGTTGAAAAAAGAGATGAAGGCCTGCATCTGTTCCACGATCATCTTGGTGAAGTACGTACACTCGAAGACCTTGGCGAAGATGATTACCACGGCTATGGTGGATTTGCTACAGCCGAAGGAACCGAAGTAAGGCAGTTCTTTGCCGCTGATCAGGTAACTGCCGAAATGATTCCAGCCGCCGAAACAAATGTTTGGATGATGGAACTCGATGCTGATAATGAATTATTCATTTATTATCTGGAACGCCACGCAGAGCCACGCTTCAGGGCCGAATTAAGGCGCCAATAAGAGCATATCAAAAAAGGCCGCCTTGAATTACCAGGAGCGGCCTTTTTTTTGAGTTTTCGGGATATCATTTCACATGCTCACCGAACCAGTCAACAACCCGGTTCATAAAATCGAGCTGATGCGCCCTTTCTGTTAACCCATGCGGCTGTCTTGGATACAGAATTAATCCCGTAGGAATATCTAACATTTCAAGGAACTGATGTAACTGAATAGATTGCTCGGGATGCACACGCTCATCAGCTAATCCTGTGGCTACAAGTAAAGGCGTATTGGCATTCTTTAGCCACGCTACGGGAGAACGCTCCCAATTTTGACCCGGATTATCAAACCAATATAAATCCCAGTGTACAACACTCATTTCATGGGGGATGTCTGTTGTTCCCATAAATGAAATCCAGTTTGATAAACCGGCAAATGTAATACCTGCAGCAAAACGGTCGCTATACCTCGTTGCCGCCCAGGCCGCGAAATATCCCCCGTAAGAAGTACCGGAAATTCCAACTTTGTCGGCGTCAATCAGCCCTGAATCATACAAATAATCAATTCCAAGCAATACGTCATCAAATTCTTTACCGCCAAGGTCGCGGTGATTGGCTGATGCAAACCATGTTCCCCGGCCTCCGCTGCCTCTGTAGTTTGGCTTAAACACCATATAACCTTCATTGGCAAGCAACTGCACCGGATAAAGCGGACGGGTATTCCAGCCGTTCATACTAATGCCCTCAGGACCACCATGTGGCAATATTGCCAGCGGATATCGCTGTCCCTCTACAAAATCAACAGGTTTAATGAGAATTCCCTCAATCTCAACATCATCTGCACCACTCCACGTAATAGAGGATTGTCTGCCAAGTGCACGCTCAGCAAGCCAGCTGTTGTGGAACGTCAGGCGCTCAAAATTCCCCCTGCGGAAATCTGCAATGTACACTTCAGAGGGATGGCTGCTTGTATTTACAGACGCCGCGAACATTCTGTGACGGGCATCAGCACTGAAATTTCTAAAAATTTCTTTACCTCCACCGGCAATTTTATTCGGTTGATCACGATCTATACGCATTGAATATAAATATGTCGATGAACGGTCAACTCCGGTAAAAAGCACGGTTCTGTTATCCATCCATGAAATTGATTCGGGAGTAACTTCCCAATGTGGCGGCGTAATATTTTCTTTTCCACTGCCATCGGTATTTATAATCCAGATATTTTGCGGGAGTGGATCACTGTACACTTTGCCGGCTAAAACAGCCAGTTTAGTTCCATCGGGTGACCAGCTCATGGCATCTTTCTTTTTGTTTGATGTCATTAACTCAACCATGTCTGAGCCGTCTTTCCCGATAATGGCATAACGGGTGTACAACATATTTTGATCGGCTCCGGGTTTATCACTAATTCTTACAGAAAGCCTCCGGTTATCAGGCGCCCATGCAAAATCCCAAACATAGAGATTTTCAGGAGTAATAATACGGGCTTCTTCGCCTTCATTTTGAACCCAAAGCCTCATGTACCGCAGGTTTTCTCCGGCGACAATCATGTCGAATCCTTTTTCAATCATTTCTCTGCGTTCCTCAGAAACAGGATCCATTGCGAGATAAGCCAGCGATGTTCCATCCGGACTCCATTTAAAACTGCTGATTCCGTTTGCTGCATCAGAGTGTTTTCTTATTTCACGGCCACGATTATCAACAGAATATACCTGTGTATGACTGTGATGCTCTGAAATATTCGAGAGGAAATAAAGGCGTCCATCCGGTCCCCATTGAGGAGAACTCGCACTATTTGGACGAATTTTTACAGGGGTAGAGTTTCCGCCGCCAACCGGAATAATGTACAATTCAGAGAAATTACGGCCAATGGCATCGTCCTCTGTACGTGGCACGCTAAGCGTGTAAGCAATATGGCTGCCCTCTGGGTTCATAACAACCGCGCCGACAGATTTAATGGAAACTATATCTTCGGCAGTCAACCCCTGAGCTTGTAGTTCAGAGGCGAAAAATACCGCCAGAAAAAAGATAGCGGATAGGATAGTAATTTTAAGATGTGTTTTTTTCATATCACAGTCAGTTTTGTGGTAATGGGATAGTAAACTTATGCTGGAAAAATATACAAAAAAGGCTGTAAAGTGTTTGGTATCGATTGTTGCCTTTTGTCATTGTCTTTGTGAGTTAAAATATAGTTTATTCGTTTATCTGTTTATTTGTTTATAATGGTGACGACAAAAAAAGATGACAAATTGGGTGGAATTGTTGCATGGCAAAGTCGCAATTCTTTGCGGCTCTGCCAAGTACCATTTTTAAACCCCAATAATGCCAAAGGCATGCCGATAATGCGGTAAAAAAAGAAAAACAAGGGGATGCACCTGCGGAGAGGCAAACTCCTCATGGGCAAATATTGTAGCAAAAGCAATAATAACAAGGGGATGCATCCCCTTGTTCCTTGAGTTGCTGGTGTTGCTGGAGCTCCTGGTGTTCCGATTATTCCTATAGTGAAATATACCTTAAAGGAGTGATACTGCCGTAGGCAAGTTCAATTATTTTGACTTTAAAAAGCTTAATGATTGTTCAACCAAGCCTTCGACTACATGCCGGATTTCGCTTTATGCCGATAGTTACCAAATTATGTCGGCATTCCGCTCAGGCGGACTATTTCCTTTTGATACATGAGCAAATAAACAGATTTCAAAGCATCGCAAAAAATCTTACAGCTACGATAATCAGATATTTCTTGGCTTCAGCACAGACACGGGCAGTATCATTTCCTCCATAGAAGCGCCGCCATGCTGGAACGTATCATTGTACTTATTTTGGTACTTATTGTAATTGGTAGGATAAATGAAGTAGTAATCTTCCTTGGCGAAAATATAATTGGTATTTGGCCTGATTTTGGGAAGTTTATACATTTCAGGGTCGTTAGCTATAATAGCCGCATCTTTATCACATTTCAGCATTCTGCCAAATTTGTAGCGAAGGCTCGTGGATGTGTTTTTATCCCCCAAAACCTTTGTATCTCGTAAAGACCGCACTGAACCATGGTCTGTTGTAACCACGATTCTTACATTTTTTTGGGCTAATTCTCTGAAAATCTGCAACAAGTTAGAATGTGCAAACCAGGTTTTGGCAAGTGAACGAAATCCTGATACATCAGGTGCAATTTCCTTAAGCACTTCTGAGTCGGAACGTGAATGGACCAATGTATCTACAAAATTAAAAACGAAAGCATTAAACTTATTTTGGCAATAATCATGGATACGATCCGCTATCTTTTTTCCTTCTTCCTGCTGTAAAACTTTTTCGTATTTGGGACGCACATCCAAATTTTTACTCTCAAAGAGTTCACTCAACAGCTCTGGTTCAGCCATGTTTAGCGATGATTCATCTCCGGAGGCATTTTTCCATAGTTCGGGATATTTTCTTTCGATATCTAAGGGATATAACCCCGAAAAAATGGCGTTTCTCGAGTATGGTGTCGCCGTTGGCAGGATAGAATAATAAAATTCAGTATCGATTTGATAATATTCCGTCAAAAACTGCTCAAACATAAGCCACTGATCATAGCGCATGCAATCGATGAGAATTAAAAATGTAGAATCGGCTTCATCGAGCTGAGGTATTACATACTCATTAATGATATCGGGAGAAAGCACCGGCCGATTCGGCAAATCCATTTCAAGCCAGTATTGATATTCTCTTTGTATAAATTTACCAAATTCGGTATTTGCTCTCTGAAACTGATCCTGCAAAACTTGTAGTAATCCCTCATCACCGTTTTCAAGTTCAACATCCCACGCTGTAAGTTTGGCGTAAATACTCAGCCACTCTCTCCAATCCGGATTACTGTCGATTTGAGCCGATAAACTTTGAAAACTTTGCAAATAGGTTTGCGCAGATTTCTCGTTTGTGAGTCGCTTTCTGTCCAGGATTCGCTTAATGGTGAGCAAAATCTGATTCGGATTGACCGGTTTAATCAGATAATCCGAAATTTTTGCACCAATGGCATCCTCCATAATGGATTCTTCCTCGCTTTTCGTAATCATTACTACCGGTAGATTAGGCTGAATCTGTTTGATTTTGCCCAGAGTGGTAAGGCCGTCGAGGCCGGGCATTTGCTCATCTAAAAAAACGAGGTCGAATTTTTGCTGTTTCACCAGTGTAAGTGCGTCCTCACCATTTGTGACAGGGGTAAGCTTAAAACCTTTATTTTCCAGAAAAATGATGTGCGGCTTCAAGTGGTCAATTTCATCGTCTGCCCACAAAATGGTGTTACTCATATATTTTTTTCAATTTAAACAGTTATTAGTTCTTTAATTGCCTCGAACCGGGCTTCTCCAATACCGCGAACGTTTTTAATCTCTTCAATCGATTCAAATGGTCCGTTAGTATCGCGATACTCAATTATTCTTGCTGCAATAGCCGGTCCAACGCCGGGCAACTGAGTAAGTTCTTCGGCTGTGGCTTTATTAATATTTATTTGTTCTTCAGCTGATACCGAGTCCTTAGATGTTTCGTATACGTCAACGGACTGAGTTACGGTTTCCGTATTTATCTTTTTTTCAGGAAGCGCTTTCTGAGCCGGGTCTTTATTTAATTCTTCAGAATCTGAGGTAGTATTCTCGGGGAAATACTGAGTAAGCATCCTGTCGTTCTCAATTTCACTAAAAGCCGCCAACATCTGAAACTCCTCATAAAGTGGCGCATAAAAAGATTCATCAAATGCTTCAGTTTCAGCCATGAATGGTTTAGCAGCAAAAAGTAACAGAACAAATGCGGTTAGTGAATACATCATCTTTCGTTCAGATGATGTAATTTGCAAGCGGTCATACAAGAAATAGAGCGTTCTTTTTTTCATGTTAAAGCCTCTTTTTTTATGATGATGTTTTAATACTGACCTTTTCACGATGATTTCCTTACATAAATAAACAGAATTAATTTATAAAAATCAGTTTTTTATTTTTTTAGTGGGATTTGCGAACTTCTGTAATGAAATACAAGTGAGATACGATTAATCTTTTAATTATACACGAAGACACCAAGACACTAAGTTCCACAAAAATATATTTTTATTTTTGAGCAAAATTGAATGTTCGGATTATGCTCAATTCTTAGATACTAAATTTTCTAAAAATTACTAACTAATTGAACCCGGAAACGCATTTTACTGAGGTTGACGATTTATCCGTACGATACATTAAGGTAGGGAACGGCAAGCCTCTTCTTTTTCTGCACGGTTGGGGATGCAAAGCTGAAACAATGGCCTCTGTCTATCTCAAACAGGCATCCTCTAATACCATTTATGCGCCGGATCTTCCCGGCTTTGGCGAAAGCAGCACTCCACAATCCGCCTGGAATATTGGTGGGTACGCTGAATTTGTTATAAAACTACTCGACAAGCTGGAAATTGACCAATGTGATGTGTTAGCCCATTCTTTTGGCGGTCGCGTTATGTTGAAATTAATGTCAATGCCGCAAACAAAAAAACGCTTTGGGAAAGTGCTGATAACGGGTGGTGCGGGGATGAAACCAAAACGGAAACCATCATTCTATCTAAAAAAGTACACTGCCAAAACACTCAAAGCACCATTTATGATGCTCCCCGGCAAACTGAAAGAAAAGGGATTGCAAAAATTACGTGGTACTGCTCTTTGGAAATCACTTGGGTCTTCTGAATACAGTCAGCTTAACGGGGTGATGCGGGAAGTTTTCGTACTTACCGTCTCCGAATTTCTTGAACCCACGCTGCCGGCGATTGATAACGATATTTTACTGCTTTGGGGAGAAAATGATGATGCCACACCACTTTATCAGGCAAAAAGAATGGAATCGGGACTAAAAAATGGTGTTTTGGTCACCCTACCAAATGCCGGACATTATGCCTTCCTCGATCAACCCGCCCGCTTCAACGCCATTGCAAAGGCGTTTTTTGAGGGGTAAATGCAAATCACAACACAACCTAAAAAAACTACAACTTAGTGAACACTCGTGCCTTTGTGATTCCGTCTTTAGCCAACCTTCCTTTTCTCGACAAAAAAAGGTGGAGTACCTGTCAAATACTCCACCAACTTGTGGTTTACTAACTAATGTAATACCCATTAATTAACCCATTGTTAACATGCTCTGGTCTCTCTTACGTACCTATGCTGTAAGTTGTTTCGTCGACATCCATCCCGCATACGCCTGATGAAACGCGGCAAAGCGCATTCTTCCGCCAAACCACTGCCAAACCACCGGTTTTGCAAGCATACTTGTCTTTTGGGAAGCCAATGCTCTGTATGAAGAAAATGGATACGTACGGTAATCTGTTGATCGTCCGCATCTTTGCGGTAATGTATGGATGTCAAAAACTTTATACACACATTCCTTTTCGGATAAAAGGGCGTTTACCCGCAAATTATCTGTGAAGTCTTTGATGTTCTCTTCGGGCCATAAGCCTCTCATCTTTACTACGAACATTTTCTGAATAAAAGCTTTCAGCTTCTCCATTTCATGAACGCCGAAGGCTCTTGTTGCAACTACACATTCAAAGTTGTTTCCCGCAACCGCATAAGCGCAGGTTTGGAGATTTTGTTCTGTGTAGGTTCTCCAAATGTTGAGAAAGGCGTAACACTCTGAGCGTGTATTGAAGTTTTCATCGTGAACGCCGGTATATTTTATGTGAAAATAATTGATATCGTGTTTCATAATTGTTCTCCTCTTTTATAAAGCATGAGACTTGAAACGCGAAATCCTTACAAAAAAAATTTGGGTAAATCGAAAAAAGTATGCTTTGGGCTGTTTATTTTGAGTTGTAAGATAAATTAAATCAATATTATAAAAGCATCGTCAACCTGAGCGGAGCTGCGGCTTAGATTGTTAATAAAACATCGGTGCTAACCCGCCGCGTAGTCGAAGGACTGCCCGAACAACCCGAAATCGCATTGAAGCCGTACCTACCAATGGTTCGACGACGGCGGGAAAAGCATTGTGTCCCCATCACAACACCCAAGCCCGCCTGCTACTAATGACAGAGTTGGTTTTCCTGAGAAAATAGCTCAATAACCGCTTTGGTTTCGGCTCCGCTCAACCCACGCTACAACCTCTCTGTCATATCCATCAAATGTATTTAGCGTAAGCGCAGATATTAAGGCCTCACCATGACGAGGTGGTACGTAGCTCAGGTGTAAACAAAAATACACATCACCATCAGGAGTCAGGGTGAGCGGAGCAGCGGTTTGGGATGTACATAAGTATTGGGATAGTTGCCCGCTGCGTAGTCGAATCCCCTGTTTGGATAAGCAGCGTTCTTGCCTTAATCACCAATGGTTCGACTACATGCCGGATTGAGTTGGTTGCTCTTAGCGAGTTACGAAGCCGGCATTCCGCTCACCATGACGGGGTGGTACGTAACTCAGGTGTAAAAAAAGCGAAGCAAAAATAAGGGTTAAGCTACCCTACTTATTCGGCTCTAACCCTGCGCGTACCAAGGACTGGAAACCACCAATATTGTACACATTTTCGAAACCGGCGGATCTCATCATTCTTGCAGCCTGACCACTGCGATTACCACTTCGGCAATAGAGATAGTACGTTTCGTTTTTGTCTAATGCAGTGACCTTTCTCTGGAACTCACCCGAAATCAGATCAAAGTTAAAATCGGTTCCTTTAAGGTGTCCGGCTTTGAATTCGCCGGGTGTACGCACATCAATTAGCACACCGGGCGTGTTAACCCTTGCTTCCATAAATTGTTGTGGACTCATAGAGTTTCCTTGCCCGATAAATCCTGATAAAAAGTTAAACATTATAAATGCTCCTGCTATTAAGAATGTGTATGTGGTCATTTTCTTTAAATCCATTGTTTTAGTTCCTTAGAATCTTTTTTGCTTCGCTGCACAATCAAAACATGGTGAAGTAAAAGAACAGTACCGAAACGATGAGAAATACTACTGTAACCCCGCCGCCGGCTTTGAAATAATCTTTGGTTTTGTATCCGCCTGCGGTCATCATCAACGCGTTAACCTGATGTGTTGGCAGGATGAAGGAGTTTCCTGCATTTACTGCCGCTAATAACACAAGCGGACGCGGATCTACGCCTGCCAACAACCCAATACTGATTACCAGCGGCGCCAACACCACTACGGCACCGACATTTGACATCACCAAAGAGAAAAAAGTAGCCATTATCGCGACAGAAAAGAGCAATACCAATAAATGGCTGCCTTCAATTAGATTCATCAATCCTGATGCGAGAAATTCTGCCGTACCCGAATTTTGCATTGCCACACCGAGTGGTATTAATCCCACAAGCAAAAATACCACTTTCTATTCAATGGCTTTGTAGGCTTCCTGTATGGTCATCACTTTTAACAATACCATGATGATAGCACCTGTGAGGAAGGAAATAGAAATAGAGAAGCCACTGAGCGCCAATGCAATAGCAATCCCAAAACTCGCAGCGGCATGTACCATCTTTTTTGGTTTTTTTGTATCTACACTGAATGGCGTGGCGACTACGAAGGGATCATCTGACTCCAGATTTTTAATATGATTCCAAGGCCCGAATACTATGAATGTATCTCCGGGTTTTATTATATGGTCAGAAAAATCCCCCTCAACTTTTGCACCATTACTGAACAACATTATAGGCTCTACAGCAAACCGTTTCCGCATAGCAAATTCACGTAGTGTTTTACCCGCCAATTCAGATCTTGGTGGCACAATCACTTCTACAAAGCCGGTTTCATCCGGTTCATTTAATCCGCTGAATATTTTTGGGGATGTTGTCTCTACCAAATTATAATCAGTGGCAAATTTCTCAACCTGTTCTTTATCTCCATAGAGTGCCAAAACCTGGCCATCATCAAACGGTGTTTCCCGCCAAGGGGCGTAATCAATATGCTTATCATGCGAAATAGCCAGAATATTGATGCCATACGTAATCCAAATCCCGGAACTTTCTACGGTGTGAGATGCAAGTTTACTTTCAGCAGGGATTTTGTAATAGCAGATATCCTTCTTGAGATTGAAAGCATGAATAAGTTTTTCCTGTTCGGTGGCCTCTAATTTGCCTTCGCTTTGGGGCAGGAAGTACTTCCCCAATAAAACAAAAAACAAGATTGTTGCTACGAGTAAAGCCAGGCCAACCGGTGTTACTGCAAACAAGCCATAAGGATCTAAATCTGCACTTTCGAGTAAATCGTTTGTCAGGATTAGATGGCCGGAGCCAACCATTGTAAGTGCACCACCAATAATTGCCATAAAACCAACGGGCATGATAAACACAGAAGCCGAGGTTTTAATTTTGCGCGCAATTTCAAGTGTACTTGGCAACATCATTGCTGCAGCGCCAATGTTACTCATCACAGCAGAAAGTCCACCCACGGTAAGTGATAGCGAACCGAGAATGGTATTTTTGTTATCCCCCACCTTCGACAATAGCCATTTCGAAAACATAGACATCATACCCGTTTTGGAGATGCCTTCACCTAATATCATTACGCCAATCATCGCCACAACCGCGTTACTCGAAAATCCCGAAAGTGCCTCAGCACTTGTAAGAATGCCGGTCCATGCAAGTAAGAGCATGGTAATAATTGCGGTGACATCAATGCGTAATTTTTCGGTTACCAACATGAAGATGGTAAACGCAACGATGGCTAATACGGTAATGATTTGGATATCCATAATGGATTAAAGAAGGTGAGATAAAGGAAAGTTATCTGTTAAAAGAAACCTGTCAGGATTCAAAATCCTGACAGGTTTGAAGCGGTTTCTTGAGTCGTTTTAAGCCTCTAACAATTCCGCGTGCTTTTCTTTGAATTCAGGGAGTGAATCCATAACAACACTTACATTGTAGCCTGCTTTTTTCAGTAACGAACCTGCAGCAGCTGAGCGACCACCAGCGGCACAATGTACAACAAGCGGTTTGTCAGACGGAACCTCATTCATGCGCTCTAACAGACGAGTATGAGCAATGTTTTGCGCATTTGCAAAGTGGCCTTCTTCCTGATATTCAGTCAATTTACGCACATCGAGAATATTGCTTCCCTGATTAGAACGTGAAGCTGCTTCTTCAAAAGTGATTACTTCTATGCTATCGAGTTTCCCACCCTGTGATTGATAAAGATTGAGATCTTCGATAGTTACAAAACCAACAACGCGGTCGAGACCAACTCTATAAAGGTCAATAACTGCTTCTTTGAGTCTGCTCTCATCTACAATCAGGTACATATCCTGATCTTCAGTTACAAAAGAACCGGCTACGGTATTAAATTGCTTATTTAATGTCACCAATAGCGATCCAGGTAAATGGCCTTTCATGTACTCAGGCTCAAGACGCGTGTCTAAAACAGCCACATCATCTTGTTTTGCCTTTTCTGCGAGTTCTTTAACCGTTACTCTTTTGGGGGATGGAATTCCACCAAGAATTGCCGGGCCGATTTTGTTATCGCGCTTCATTCTTGCAAAGTAAAGTGGTGGCTCAGGCTGACCTTCTAAAATGAATTTCACAAATTCATCTTCTGAAGTAGCCGCTCTTAAAGAGTTATTGTAACGTCTTTCGTATCCTGCGGTCGAATCGGGTACTGCACCAAGTGCTTTACCGCAAGCTGAACCTGCTCCGTGACCGGGCCAGATTTGTACGTAATCGGGGATATCATTAAACTTTTGAATCGTGCTGTACAATGTACGCGCAGACGGCTCCATTACGTGCTCCATTCCGGCTGCTGATTCGAGTAAGTCAGGACGGCCAACATCACCCACAAATACAAAGTCACCTGTCGCGAGGCCTACCGGCTCATCTGCTGCGGCGCCATCGGTAATTTTGAAGGTAAGATGCTCAGGCGTGTGACCCGGCGTGTGCCATGCTTCAATTTTGATATTCCCAATCTTGAAGAAATCACCGTCTGTCATCAGTTCGTAGTCATACTTGCCTTTTGGGCTGTTAATCAGCCATTCATATTTCCAGTCGGCATCGCCTTCGTCTGATGCGTACACTTTTACGCCTCGCTCGGCAAACTCACGCAAGCCCGAAATATAATCAGCGTGGATGTGTGTATCGGTTGCAGCCACAATGCTAAGCTTGTTCTCTGCCGCGTGCTCGATATATTGATCGATATCACGCATTGGATCGATAATTACAGCTTCGCCTGACTTTTGGCAACCTACCAAGTAGGCATATTGTGCTAATTTTGGGTCGAAAAATTGTTTAAAATACATTGTATTCTCCGGTTTAGATATTTGTTTTTATTGATTTAAAGTTCTATTAATGAGGGAGCTTCTGTTGCAACACACCATACACGTATGTACCTAAGGTTGCAGTGATAATCGGGACAATCATAACTGTTAAGCCCGATCCTAACAGAGCGAACATTGGTGCCGGACACGCTCCGAGAAGCGCCCATCCAAGGCCGAAAAATGTTCCGCCAATAATGTAACGCTTAACCTGAGTCGAATCTTTAGGCGCTACTGTTATTGGGTTTCCATTGCGGTCTTTCGCATTCATTTTCTTAATAATTTGGATGGAAATCATCCCCACAAAAATGGCGAGGCCAATGATGCCGTACATGTGAAAGGCATCGAAGCGGAACATTTCCTGAATTCTGAACCAGGAAACCACCTCAGATTTCATCAGGACAAATCCAAAGAATATGCCTGAAAACAGATAAAGTATAAAGTCTGAAAATTTCATAGTGAGTTTAAGCCGTTAGATTATAAAATGATGGGTAAAAGAACGTAGGTCATAAAAAGGCCGCCGATAAAGAAACCGATAACCGCTATAAGCGATGCAAGCTGTAAATTAGACAGGCCTGAAATTGCGTGTCCGGATGTACAACCACCGGCGTAGCGCGCCCCGAAGCCCACCATAAATCCACCTATAGCCAATACAATTATACCGGTACCTGAACCAAGAGCTTGCCATGTAAATAAATCTGAAGGCACGAAGCCGCTGAAATCTGTAATTCCAAGAGATTGTAGTGAACTGACTGTAGATGACGAGAGATCGATCGGATCTGGATTAGCGAAAACCAGGCCACCAAGAACACCTCCGATTAATACTCCGGCCGCCATTACAAGATTCCAGGTTCCGGTTTTCCAATCATATTTAAAGAACTCAATGCCGGCAGGGTCGCAGGCCGCACAAACGTGACGGAAATTAGATGACATTCCAAATGCTTTGTTGCCGACATAAAACAAAAGAGGAACCATCAACCCAATAATTGGGCCGGCCACATACCAGGGCCAAGGTTGAGAAAGAAATTCTGACATATTTTTGATTCGTTTATTTAACTGATTTTGAATTACTGTTATCAATGATACGGAAAAAATAGATACATGTCAATACAAGCTATTTAATTTCTTCTATTGGGGACAAAGAATCTTTAGGTGTTTCGATAATAATGCTATATAATAACTATATAAACGTATTTTGGTGTCTCCCACAAGTTTTTACTACATGTTAATACATGTGTTGTTTTATGTGTTCATATTACTTATATTTGACTTAAAACAAAAAAACAGAATTCATTTTTATGGAAGCAATGAAAGAAAATATCCCCCGACATGAACAAATAGCCGGATGGATCCGCGATGAAATAAGCAGCGGGCGATTTGGTATAGATGAAAAAATCCCTTCTGAGAATGAGCTTTCAACTAAGTTTGATGTGAGTCGTGTCACGGTAAGGCGTGCTCTTCAAACATTAGAAAATGAGCAAAAAATTTATAGGTGTCAGGGGTTGGGCTCTTTTGTAAAGGGGAAAAAGCCCGTACAGCAAATGCTGGCGATGAACGATTTTATGGAAGACATGAAACAAAATGGGCTTGAAGGGACTTCCATAGTCATACAAAACACTATCGAAGCAGCAACTCCAATTGTGGCACAGCATCTGAAGATTGAGCCCGGCACAAAGGTTTTTCGGCTTGATCGCCTGCGCCTTGCAAACGGTAAACCAATCGCATTAGATTACACTTGGCTGCCCGCATTTTACGGACAATTAATTGTAGATTATGACCTCGAAACACGCACAATCTTCGACATCCTCGAAAATGAATACGATATAGAAATCACATCCGGCTGCTATTACCTGCAAGCAGAAACCGCCTCTGAAAGTCAGGCTGTGCATCTTAACATCCCAGAAAATGCAGCACTCTTTCGTCTGGACCGAATATCTTACACATTGCACGAAAAACCGGTGTACTACCAAAGACGCTTTTACCGTAACGATAAATTTGTGTACAGAATGCGCGTCGAGCGGAATAAGGACGCTTCAGATAATCCTGCAGCCATGCCATTGAGCGAAATCAAGGCTGAGTTTTTATAAAATTGCTCTTGGCTTATTCTTTTTTCTTAAAACGAGCCTGAAAAAATCGCAAGTAGCGTGGTTCATAAACCATTTCGAGTCCTGTAATTTGTTCTCTTTGTTTGTGTAGCTCAACCACGGTTTCAGTAACTACATCCATGTGCGCTTGTGTATAGACCCGCCGCGGTATGGTTAGGCGTACAAGCTCCAGTTTAGGGTAATTGTGCGCGCCGGTTTTCTTATTCCTACCCGCCGAAACAACACCCCTTTCCATAGTTCGAATTCCCGAGGCAAGATACAATTCTGCTGCCAGCGACTGCGCCGGGAACTCATCCTGTGATAAGTGTGGCAAAAATGCTTTAGCATCGATAAATACACCGTGGGTTCCTACAGGCTTTACAATCGGGATTCCCGCTTTCTTGAGCAAATTACCCAAATAATGAACTTGTCCGACCCGGGCGTGTATATGGTCATCGCTTACGGACTCCCGAATTCCAATGGCCATAGCTTCCATATCACGGCCGGCGAGGCCACCGTAGGTGTGTAATCCCTCATAAACAACAACAAGATTGCGTGCTTCTTCGAAAACATCATAATCATTCAGAGCCAGAAATCCACCAATATTCACCAAGGCATCTTTTTTAGCACTCATTGTAGCCCCATCTGTGAGGTCACAAATTTCCCGTACAATTTCGGCTGTGGTTTTATTTTTGTATCCCTTTTCAAGTTGTTTAATCATCCAGGCATTTTCAGCTACGCGGGTCATATCATGGATGATTTTTATGCCGTGTTTATTGGTAAAGGCTCTGAGCGCTTTCAGGTTCTCCATAGATACGGGCTGCCCCCCGGCCATATTTACGGTGGTCGCAATGCTGACATAAGGGATGCGCTCAGCACCGAATTCACGCACCAAATCTTCGAGCTTATTCAGGTCAACATTACCCTTAAAAGGAAATTCACAGTCCGGATCGTGGGCTTCATCAATAATTACATCCCTGAATGTTCCGCCAGCCAACTCCTGATGCAACCTTGTAGTGGTGAAATACATATTTCCGGGGATGATATCCCCCTTTTTTATCATCACCTGAGAAAGCAAATGTTCCGCACCTCTGCCCTGATGTGTCGGTACGAGATATTTATAACCGTAAATGGACTGAACGGCCTCCTCGAGTTTGTAATAATTTCTACTGCCTGCGTACGCTTCATCCCCGAACATCATTCCGGCCCACTGCCTGTCGCTCATGGCAGATGTGCCGCTGTCGGTGAGTAAATCGATGTAGACATCTTCTGATTTTAGTAAGAATGTATTGTATCCGGCTTTTCCAATTGCTGCTTTTCTTTCTTCTGGTGAAGTCATTTTCAGCAACTCAACCATTTTAATTTTATAGGGCTCTGCCCATGATTTTATTTTCATAATCTGTTGTTTATTTCTCTTTAAAAATGAATTATTTATCCCGATTTATTCACTACAAAGGCTCAAAATGAGCCGTAAAATGCCTCAAAAATGGAGGTTCATACGTAATTTTAAATCCCTTTGTATTGTCTTTTTCCTCGAGAATTTTCTCGAAAACTTCAATCACATATTCAATGTGGCTTTGCGTGTAAACCCTGCGTGGAATAGCCAGCCTTACAAGCTCAAGCGGAGCAGGAATCAGCTTTCCGTTTTCATCATATTTGCCAAACATTACAGAACCGATTTCAACCGCGCGAACGCCACCAAGTTCATATAACCGGCAGGCCAGCGTTTGTCCGGGATATTCATGAGCCGGTATATGGGGATAAAGCGCTTTGGCATCCACATAAACGGCATGGCCACCAATTGGCTGCATAACCGGGATTCCTAATTCGGTTAATTTGTTACCGAGATACGCCGTGCTTCGAATACGGTACTTCAGGTAATCGGGCCTAAAGACCTCTTTCAATCCTATGGCAAGGGCTTCCATATCACGGCCGGATAAACCGCCGTAAGTCGTATACCCCTCTGTGATAATGAGCAGGTTCGTGCATTCGAGCGCCAGCTTTTCATCTTTCAGCACAAGAAAACCACCCATATTCACCAATGCGTCTTTTTTCGCACTCATTACAGCGCCATCGGCAAGCCTGAACATGTGCTTTGCAATATCTTCGTATGTTGCATCTTTCCATGCATCTTCGCGGTCTTTAATAAACCAGGCATTTTCGGCAATCCGGCAACAATCCAGAATAAATAATACACCCGCATCCTTACAGATTTCACTAACCTGTTGCGCATTTTTCATGCTAACCGGTTGTCCGCCACCACTGTTATTTGTAACCGTAAGGATTACTGCACCGATGTTATCCGAACCATGCACTTGCAGCAGTTTTTTTAGCTTTTCAGTATCCATATTTCCCTTAAAGGGATGTGGAACTGCCGGGTTTGAAGCCTCCGGCACCGGAATGTCTATAGCTTCCGCTCCGGAGTATTCGATGTTTGCTCTCGTGGTATCAAAATGCGTATTACTGATGAATACTTTTCCGGCTCCGCCAATGGTTCCGTATAAAATTCGCTCTGCTGCGCGCCCCTGATGTGTGGGCAGAATATGATCAAAACCGGTCAAATCTCTGATTACCCGCTCCATTTTCTGCCAGCTGTTTGATCCGGCATAGGCTTCATCCCCTTCCATTATACCGGCCCACTGTTTGGCACTCATGGCTGAAGTTCCGCTGTCTGTAAGTAAATCAATTATTACCTGATCGGCCTTCAGCTTAAAGGTATTATACTTTGCTTGCTTTAAATATGCAGCTCTTTCTGAGGCATTAGAAATATAAATCGGCTCTACCGTTTTTATACGAAACGGCTCTATAATCGTTTTAAAACTCATAATTACTCAATTTAGTCGAATCGTTTTCACTTCTCATATATCGGATGGAATCATGCAGCTTAGTAGTAAGACTTTCTAAAGCCAAGTATTTTTCCAAGGCTGCTATTAAAATATCACTAAATGATTTAGTAAAAAACGGGAAAATATTACATGAACTACTAAATTGCCCATTTACCCCTAAATCATCTTTCACTTTTTTCTTGCAAGAGATTTAGTAAGATCTTATATTTAAGACAAATTAGTCTTTAATAAAACATATGCTACTTTCTAAAGCTTGTATTTACGGTGTTCGCGCTTCTCTTTACATGTCTCTTGTTTACCAAAAAGACAGATACATCTCTATAAGAGAAATGAGTGAAAAACTGAATATCTCTTTCCATTTTTTGACAAAGATTCTTCAGCAAATCACCCATGCAGGCTTAATGCATTCTTATAAAGGCCCAAATGGTGGTATTAACCTCAGCAAAGACCCGAATGAAATAACCATAATAAAAATTGTAGACGCAATTGATGGTATGGCTGTCTTTACAGAATGTGTAATTGGCCTGCCGGGTTGTGGTAGAAACAAACCATGTCCCCTGCACGAAAAATGGGCTGTTGCAAGGCAGGAATTGCAGGATATGTTCGAAAATACAACGTTGCACGAAATGGCAATAAGCAGTAAGAAATTAAATCTTCGGTTATCGGATGAATTAAGTATCGAAGAGCTGATGATATAATTTTTTTAACAATTATAAGACAAAATACTATTTTATACTATTATGAGAATAATTAAGCTTTCAATCGTAACCCTTGCAGTAATGGTTCTTTACAGCTGTTCTTCTGACAGCCCTCAACAACAAGCCGAAAGAAACGGTAATCAGGTGCAAGAAACCGAATTCACCGAGTTCGAACTCGAGCATGGTATAGGACCTGTAACTGAAAAAATTACACTCGACGAATTAGACCTCGAAAAAGTTGCCAGGGGACAGGCAATATTTAATTCCAAGTGTACCGCCTGCCACGAATTCGACAGACGATTCGTTGGCCCTCCTTACAAGGATATATTAGAAAGGAGATCGCCGGAATTTGTAATGAACTTTATTCTTAACCCGGGCGAAATGGCCAGAAGACACCCCGAAGGCAAAAAAATGCTTGCTGAGTTTTTAACGGTTATGCCGTTTCAAAATGTGTCTAAAGACGAAGCAAGAGCTATTGTAGAGTATTTCAGAACAAGAACCTCAGATTAATTTCCTAAAAATAAACACTTAATAATTAGACCAATGAAATACATTATATCTTTAAAATCAACATTCATTGTTATAGGGCTTGTTATTGGTGCCATGTTAGTTTTGACAGGCTGTCCCGGCCAATCTAACTTAATGGACACACAAGATGCAGCCCAGAAAACCTATGTAGCACCCGGCGATTACGATGAGTTCTACGCATTTTTATCAGGTGGCTACAGTGGTCAGCTAAGCGTTTGGGGGCTTCCCTCAGCACGACTTTTCAAAGTAATCCCCGTATTTAGTCAGGACCCGGAATCCGGGTATGGGTATTACGAAGAATCAAAATCCATGCTTCAAACATCTTATGGATTTATTCCCTGGGATGATTCCCATCACCCCCA
>SLDG01000046.1 GCA_007125355.1 Balneolales bacterium
AATTCGTAAACTACCATTTCAGATGGATCAGGACGAACAAAATCATTAGCTGTCCATTCAAACGGTTCCCGGCCGGGTTGAATTACGGTAACCATCTCCGTTGTGAAATCATGAGGGAATGGCATCAGATTTGGATAGGTTGATTCTGAAATCCATTGATCATTCCAGGGTGACAATACTTTTTCTGAAAACAGGTCTGCCATTCTTAGGTTACCATCAATCAGGTACTGGAAAGCATATTCCTGTCCGGGTGTTAGGCCATCAACTTCCAGCCAAAAATGTACATTATCGGCATCTACAACATCCCGTTTCATTAAATAATCGGATTCGACCTGCCAGTTATTAAAATCACCAATCACATAAACATATTCTTTACCCGGCGCCCACATAGAGAGTGTTACTTTGGTTGGATCATTATCGTGGTAGGTAATTCCATCTTCAATTCCGGCTGGACGGGGCTGATCTACAACATCAGGAATAGCAAACGTGAAAGTTACACTGTATTCTTTTTCTACGCCTGCCTCAGTTACCGCGAGGATAGTAACTTCGTTAGCACCTGCCTGTAACTCTTGACCAAAACTATCTAATGATGGGATAATTAAAAGCTGACGCGCCGTTTCGTAGAATCCTTCGAAGTTAGTCAATAATGAACCGTTAAGGAATACGGCTGATTCTGATTGATCAATGGGATCATCGCTTTTTGCAGCAACGTTTGCCGTAACACCCGGAGGTGTAATACTTTCGATACTACCCTGAGTTGGTTCAACCTGAAATATCAGTGGATGTGTAACCTCAATGAAGGAATCATTATTACTGCCAATGGCAATAGGGTTAAGCGGATCAGTAAACCATTGCCAGTCTGTACCTGATTGGTTATAATGCTCATGAAATTTGTATGTATAACCGGAAGCTCCATTATGAGTAAAAGCTCCACCGCCAATTTCCAGTTCAACTACCTGATAAGAAAAGCCTAACTCACTATCTTCTGTAAGCAGTGAGCCATCAGATGCACTTATTTGTCCGCTTGAGTTATTACCCCAGTTATTAAAAGAGCCCGGGACAAAGCTACGGACGACATTGTCGTTTGGGGTATATCTAAATGTTACATCAAGTGTTTCCTGCGCAGCCAAATTCATCGGCAAGATTAACAAGACACTTGATATTAATAAAAGAAAAAAATGTTTATTCATAACGTTTTTGAGTGTTATTTCCAGGGATTATAATACCTGAAAATAGATTTGTATTTCGGTTGGTCGATCTGATTAGACCTGATAGCAGGATCAATCTGTGATCTTGAACATATTTGATTTGGGAGTGAAAAGATCTGCATCAACCAACTAAATTCTTAAACTATATGTGAAGGAATAAGTTCAGGAAATTTAATTGGAGTGATTACATATTTATGATTAAGAGTGACTTATGATTACTACCGAGAATAATTAACTTAGTATTTTTTCAGCTTCAGGATTACCATTAGTAGAGCTCCTTAAAAATAATTCAGGCGAGTAAACGATATGTGAAACCTTTGCATCTCTGTGATTAATTCTGTGGAGCAGTTTTTCTATAGCCATAGAGCCCATATCTGCCATAGGCTGTCTCATGGTAGAAAGGCCAAAAAATCGTGATAATTGAATATCATCAAACCCAAGGATTGGAATCTGGCAGCCTGACTCTTGCATAGCTTTCATTGCACCAATAGCCTGTACATCTGAGTTGCTGATGCATGCATCCGGTGGATTTTCCATTTCAAGTAGTCTGCTCATGGCTTCATAGCCGTTGATTTCATTAAAGCCATCACGGTCCAGGTTTTTGCCTGTTACAATATTCGATTCATCAACCATTTTGCCGGAATCTTCAAGAGCTCGCTTATAACCGGTAATGCGATCAATTACAGGTTTTGAGTTTTCCAGTCCACGAATCATGGCAATCCGTTCATAACCTTGGTCAATGAGCCATTTTGTGGCATTATATGCGCCCTCTACACTATCTACGCTGACAGAATCGAAATAAGAACTATACTCATCAACAAGAGCAATCGGCACACCAAGTCGTTTAAGTGCCTTCCATTCATGGTCTTTAAGGTGCACCGAAACAATAACGTACCCTTCAGCCATACCGCGTTTTATGGTATTCTCTACCTGCTCAAAAATATTATCTACAGGTTTGATATTATAGATATTAAGATCAAAATCTTCGTCCGCGAGTTTATCCTGGATACCTTCAAGAACTTCCATAAAGAAATAGTTGGAGATAACCGGAACAATGACAGAAATTAACTTTGATTTTTTTCTGGCGAGGTTTTGAGCTATTGCCTGAGGGTGATACCCGAATTTATTAGCCGTTGCAAGAACTTTTGCGCGAGACTTATCTGAAACGTGTTCACTGTTATTGAATACTCGGGATACTGTAGCTATGCTAACCCCGGCTTCTCTGGCGATATCATAAATGGTATGTGACAAGGCAAAAAAATAAAGTAAGGCGGGGAAAACACCTCCCCGCCTTAAAATTATGTGTTACTTAATAAGCATCATGGTTCTCTGTGTAGAGAAGTTTCCGCTTTGTAAGCGATACAGATACATACCTGAAGACAATCTGCTGGCATCAAATTGAACAGTATGTGTTCCCGCAGTATATGTTCCGTTTGCCAATGTAGCAACACGCTGGCCAAGAACATTAAATACATCCAAACGAACATCAGCCATCTCAGGTAAAGTAAAGTTGATGTTTGTAGTTGGGTTGAATGGGTTTGGATAGTTTTGGCTAAGTGCTATCTCGCGTGGAGTATCGCCAAATCTGTCATCAATATTCGTACCGTCTAACGGTAGATATAAAGTAGCAGAATAGAAATGATTTCTGTTTTCAGGCTGTTCTTCACGAGTGGCTGCCAGAGTTGAACCCCAGTCAAGCTCCTCACCTGTACCGGCAAGGTCAGCTAAGAAAGAATCTACTAAACCATAATCCGGTGGAGCAGGGAAATCGAGGTCATCGAACTTCCAGTCGATCTGAGCGAGTGTGTACTCTTGTGGCCACAATGTTAAATCGTCAAGTACTAATTCAGGTGTTACATATCTGTAGTAACGACGACCTGCATCAAATCCACCACCATTTAAAACGCTCTCACCATCAGGCTTGATGTAAGCAAGGGTGAAACCGAAATGGTTTTCTGTCGGCAGATCAAGTTCCAGTTCGAGTGAGTACATATTGCCTTCACCGGTTGGAGTGAAACGGAGTCTGTCTCTTTGCTCAGGATCATCGAGGCCAGGCTGATCATCACCTACTGATAAACCTTGTGTAAGACCAAAAATTGGGGTCTCAACAACTAAATAAAGTTCATCTTCTGCAGGTACAAATGGAGTATCATGTGTAAGTGCATCAGTCATATCAACTTCGAATGTTAC
>SLDG01000068.1 GCA_007125355.1 Balneolales bacterium
AATTCATTAAATGACCGTGAGAGTGTACGGGCGTCAAATCCTCTTGGCAACAAATCTTCATTAGAGGCATTTCTTGCTGATGAGTCGTAATAAGCGGCCGCAAGATTGTAATTCCTCAAATCAAAACGGTAAACCTCAGCCAATCCATAATGTGTTTTCGCTAAAACTTCCCTTTGTGGAGTTCTGAAACTTCTGTAAAGAACGTCTTTATACATTCTTGTGGCTCGGGCCGTTTCTCCCTTTGCCTGCAGGGTGCGCCCTATTTCGTAATTAATGGATGCCAGATTCTCAAAATGGTTATCGTTTCGGCTCATTCTCATGAAATGTTCATAAGCCAGGTCATTTTCGCCCATTTTTCGCAATACAATACCTCTGCGAAGCTCAGAAAAATATATCAGCTGATAATATGGATTTGATCTTCTGACCATATCGTACGCTTCATACGATGCTTCGTATGCTCCGAGATATTCAAGGATTTGGCCGTGAAGAAAATAGCCACGGGCACGAAGTTCTCTGTCTCTCGTATTAGGTAGTGCCTCATAGAGCAATTCACCGGCTTCATCCCAGCGCTCCATTTTTACAAAATGCTGGGCAAGTAACAATTGAGCTTCCGCTTTTTCTCTCCTGCCCCAATCGAGTTCGGGTGACTCAAGCTGATTTGTAATAAAATTTATTGCCTCGTTGTGGCGCTCCAGGTCGAGCATAATTCGGGCTCGCCAAATTACGGCTTGCTGTCGTTTATCCTCATCTTCGGAAATAGTAAACAGCTCAATAAACTTCTGCTCAGCATTAAAGAAATTTTCCAGAAAGTAATACGAGCGGCCAATAAGTGCTACTGCATCATCTACGTGCCGTGATTCGGGGAATCGTACAAGAAGGTCGGTACCGCGTTCAATGGCATCCTCAAAATCGTTTCTTCCGGTTCTTACAGGCGCGCGGTGTATACGGATAGGGCGTTCCGGATTAATTCTGTCAACCTGATTCTCAAATTGCCTGTACCCCCTGTCGTAACTGAGTTTGGCATTATAAAAAGTGTTGTAGTAGGAATTAAAATTTATCCATGTACTCCTTAACGATCCCGAACAGCCAACCATCATTAAGGTCAGAATAAACAAGGTTGTGATTAATATGAATTTGCGGGAGTTCAAAGAAAACTGAGTTTTGAATAGAGATACAGGAGGATTTACGTGGCCTCAATTGTGCAAAATAACAATTTAGAAAGGTTTCTGCACAGATAAAAAGAAAACGAATGCAGGGGATTTTTATTTCAATTTCCTGATTATAAACGCTGTGATGGAACACTGATTTTAAAGATTATGCTGATAACCACTGATGTAATTTAAAAATCGAAATTAATCAGGAATATCTCTCACATCTGCGTTCTATTAAACATACTGCCTACTCGATGGTGCTGATTTTAATCATATTGGTTCTGCCTCGTTCAGATATTGGCATTCCTGTAGCCACAATTATTCGTTCACCTTTAGAAACGTGTCCATGCCTGGTTAAATATTCTTCCATCACGTAAACACTTCTATCGGTATCGAAAAGCTCTTTGAGTTTGATGCTATTTACGCCCCAAACCAAATTTAGTTGTCTTCTGACCTCCACTGATTCTGTAAAAGCAAAAATGGGTACTTTAGGTCTGTACTTGGCAATTCTGCGCGCTGTAGTTCCGGAGTGTGTGATAACGGCAATGGCCTTGGCATTAACATACTGAGAAAGTTGAACACAGGCATAACTCAGAGACTCAACCACTTGTTTTTCTTTCCATTCGGGACGCGTAAACTCCAGATTTTCATAAATTCTGTTTGTTCCACGTTCTATACTCCGGCAAATTTTGTCCATTACCTTAACAGCATCGAAAGGGTAATTACCCGCAGCCGTTTCACCTGAAAGCATGATTGCATCGGTTCCGTCTAATACTGCGTTTGCCACATCGGAACTTTCTGCTCTTGTGGGACGCGGATTCGTAATCATTGATTCCAGCATCTGTGTGGCTGTAATAACAGGCTTACCGGCTTTTCGGCAATATTCAATAATTCTTTTCTGAATTAAGGGTACACGCTCACTTGGCACCTCAATACCCAGGTCGCCTCGCGCTACCATAATGGCATCAACTTCTTCAATAATTTCATCAATTACATCAAGCGCTTCGGGTTTTTCAATCTTGGCAATTACACCGGCATTAGAACCTGAGGCGCGAATTCTCGAAACCAGCTCTTGCACATCTTCTGCTCTTCTCACAAAAGAAAGTGCAACATAATCTACACCTTGAGCAAGTCCAAAATCTATGTCTGCATAATCTTTTTCTGTGATAGATGAAATTGAAAGTTTTAAGCCCGGCAGGTTCACACCCTTTCTGGATTTCAGTAAACCACCGCTAATAACACGGGCTACAATTTTCCCGGCGTTAGTTTTAACAATCTTAAGTTCAAATAACCCGTCATCTAACAGAATAGTGTCGCCCTCACGTGCATCTTTTGCCAAATAAGGGTAGTCTATAGGAATAATCTCAGAGGTGCCCTGCACATCTTCAGGAGTTAGTGTCACATAGGTATCAGGCTTAATCTGCTGCACGCCATCTTTCATGGTACCTACCCGAATCTTCGGGCCCTGCAAATCCATAAGGATAGGAATGCTGTACTTGTATTTTTTCGAAAAGCTTCTGATGGTATCAATAACCGCTTTATGGCCTTCGTGTGTGCCATGCGAAAAATTAAGCCTGGCCATATTCATTCCGGCTTTAATCAGCTTTTCAATACCTTCAGGGGTGTTTGTACTGGGTCCGATTGTACAAATAATCTTTGTCCTGCGATCTGTGTTTCTCATCTCTGAATTTTATTCTGAACGTGTCGGGTTAATCATATCTGCGAATATGCCATAGCCTTTTTGCAGAATTCGTTGAATATACAAAACTTCGTGGGCTTCTTCTATTAATTATAGATTAGGGGGATGTTTGTTTACTCGTTTAGTTGTTTATTCGTTAGAGATTGCCAAAATTTCACAGAGTTGAAAGATTCTTCAACTTTCCCCTCTTGGCATCTTCGTGCCTTTGTGCTAAACAAAAAGAATATCTACTCAAACCTCAGCGCTTCGCTAATTTTTATAGACGATGCTCTGTAGGCGGGATAAAGGCTTGCCATTAAACACAACATAAGGCTGCCGCCCATAATCAACAACACATCGGTAAATACTACAGACACGGGGTAGGCGCTAATCACAAAGGCCTCAGCACCGGCCAACTTTACCAGTCCGAAAGAATCCTGAAGCCAGCAAAGCAGAAATCCCAGAAACCCACCGGCTCCACAGCCAATTAAACCAATAATCAATCCTTGGCGAAAGAATATCTCGCGCACTTTTATTGTAGTCATTCCTATGCTTCTCAACAAGGCTATGTCCCGGGTTTTTTGGACAACAATCATTGTTAGTGAGCCAACAATATTGAAAGCCGCAACCAGAACAATAATCATTAAAATCAAAAAAGCACCCCATTTTTCAAGATTCATTACATCGTAGAGAGGTTTCTGTAAATCGTACCATGTCCTTACTAAGAATGCATCTCCAAGCTCCTGCATAAACAATTGCTTTACAGCTTCTGCTCTGTCGTGGTCGTGCAGCTGAATATCAATTCCGGAGATCGCATTTCTCATATTAAATAAACGCTGCGCGGCCTCTTTTTGAACAAAAATCACAGAATCATCATGCATTTGATCCATGATGTATGTGCCCCGAATATGGAAATTAAGCGTTCTTGGTCCCGAAAATTGAGTTAATGACCGTTGAATAGCCTGCGCACTCAACAAGGCTATTTCATCGCCTGTACGCATCCCCATTTGATTCATTAAATTTCGCCCAATAAGTAACCCGGGTCGGCCTTCCCTCACAGACAAGTCATACGGTAACCCGGCAAACTCAACATTTAAATCCAAAATGGTTTCAAAAACGGTTTCTTCTACCCCTCTCACCATCGCTACTTTATAGATGCCACCTCTGTGGGCAATTAACGCTTTACCTTCTACAAACGGAGAGTAAAATTCGATTTCCGGATGATTAGATATGAAATTCATTTGATGCTGATTCAACCGCATGGCCTGCCCTTCTGCCGACTCAATTCGAATATCGGGATCATGCGCCAAAATCGATTCCTTTATGAGATCAAACAGTCCGTTAAATACCGATAAAACCACAATTAACAAAGCTGTACCAACCGTAACACCGGCAATACTAATTACCGTTAGCGTGGAAATAAGGGTGATTTTTTTCCTGCTAAAAAGATATCTGCGCGCTATTAATGTAGTTAATTTCAATATGGTAATTTTTAAGTATTGCTAAAGCAGTTGCTCCTGATTCTTTCGGGAATATTTTGTCAGATTAAAGAGCATAATCGCAGGCTTTATTAATCGCATTTTATTTTATGAAATGGATAAAGCGAGTTTTAAGTAAAATTTGTATTTTTCGCAGACTTATGAATCCTTAAAATGAACTAAAATTTTGAATACACAAAATACGAACATTGACGAACTAAATAGCCTTCTTTACGGGAATCATGGTAATCCATTTGCATTTCTTGGTTTGCATACTTCAAAAGCAGATGGAAAACAGGGGTTAATCTTCAGAACATTTCAACCGGGTGCAGAAAGTGTAATACTGGTTGAAAAGGGCAAAAATAAAAAATACAAACTTGATCGTATTGCGCAAGACGGTTTTTTTGAGACTTTTATTGCACGAAGAAAAAATTCTTTCGACTACTATCTTGATATCACTACATTCGACGGTAGTAATTATTCCGTTGAGGACCCCTATAAATACGGGTCATTGATTTCTGATTTCGACTTGCAAATTTGGGGTGAAGGCAATCATTCTAAAGCGTACAGCTTTATGGGAGCTCATGTTCGTGAAGTAGATGGTGTTAAAGGAGTTCATTTTGTGGTAGTTGCTCCTGCTGCCAGCCGCGTAAGTGTTGTTGGTCCGTTTTGTGGATGGGATGGCCGTAAATACCCCATGAGAAAACATGTAAGCCAGGGTATTTGGGAAATTTTTATTCCCGGACTTGATACCGGCACTATTTATAAATACGAAATAAAATCGCCGGAGGCACCGCTGCCTATGCTCAAAGCCGATCCATACGGATTCCGCTGTGAGGTTAGGCCGAAAACAGCTTCAATTGTAGAGAAGATTGAAGAGTTTGTATGGGATGACGATGAATGGATGACAAAGCGAAACTCTTTGCATGAAGGTCCTATGTCTGTATACGAAGTACATCTCGGCTCTTGGAAGCGGCACCCCAAAGAAGACGCATTCTACACCTATGATGACCTTATTGAGCACCTGATTCCTTATGCAAAAGAATTGGGATACACGCATTTAGAGCTTATGCCTATCGCTGAACATCCATATGATCCTTCCTGGGGGTATCAAATTACCGGATATTTTGCACCAACAAGCCGCTTTGGAGATCCCAATGGTTTTGCCAGATTTGTAAACGAATGCCACAAAAATAATCTGGGTGTAATACTCGACTGGGTTCCGGCGCATTTTACGAAAGATGATCACGGCCTCAGAGAGTTTGATGGAACGTGTTTGTATGAACACCAAGACCCACGTCAGGGTGAGCACAAAGACTGGGGAACTAAAATTTTTAATTTCGGGCGCACCGAAGTAAAGAATTTCCTTATTTCTAATGCTGTTTTCTGGCTTGATAAATACCACATAGACGGATTACGTGTGGATGCAGTGGCATCTATGCTTTATCTGGATTACAGCCGGCAGGAAGGCGAATGGGTTCCGAACCAATTTGGCGGACGCGAAAACCTCGAGGCTATCGATCTGCTGAAGCGGTTTAATGAAATTGTACATCAGGAATTTGAAGGTGTTGTAACCATAGCCGAAGAATCGACTTCCTGGCCACTCGTATCTAAGCCAACCTACCTGGGGGGCCTGGGGTTTGATTACAAATGGAATATGGGATGGATGAACGACACGCTGAAATATATGGAAGTAGATCCTATTTTCAGGAAGTACCACCACAATCAGCTTACTTTTTCATTCATTTATGCTTTTTCAGAGAATTTCGTGCTACCGTTCTCGCATGATGAAGTTGTACACGGTAAAAAATCTATGCTCTCAAAAATGCCGGGTGATGACTGGCAAAAGTTTGCAAATTTAAGAGCGCTTTACAGCTACATCTACGGACATCCCGGGAAAAAACTCTTATTCATGGGTGGCGAATTCGGTCAATGGAATGAATGGAGTGAAGCTTCAGAGCTCCACTGGGGCCTGTTGTCTGATGAAAAACACAAGGGTGTGCAGAACATGATTCGTGACCTCAACCGAATATATAAACAAGAACCGGCGCTGCACGAGGTAGATTATGACTGGAATGGATTCCAATGGATTGATTTTTCTGATGTTGATAACAGTATAATTTCATTCATAAGATACAGCAAAGAGAAAAAGGAGTTTGTGGTTTGTGTATACAATTTCACTCCAACACTCCATAACAATTACACATTCGGAGTACCTGAAGCCGGTACCTATGAAGTGTTATTTAACAGTGACTCCGAATCATATGGGGGAAGCAATGCCGGGATAGTGACCGTAGAAACTTATGAGGGCGAATGGCATGGCCAGCCTCACCACGTTAAAATAACCGTTCCTCCGCTTGCGGGCTTAATCATGAAAATCAAACAATAGAACCGGTTAAAAGTTTTCCAAAAAAACCTACAAGCGGTAACCAGATAAATTTAGAATTAATTAGTTGAAGAAAATGAGATTTAATCGTGCATGTGGTACATTAGTACACCCTACTTCATTTCCCTCTAAATATGGGATTGGCGACCTTGGTACAGAAGCAAGAGAGTTTCTGCAATTTTTAACAGAGACCAGGCAAAGCGTTTGGCAAATTCTGCCATTAGGGCCAACAGGCTACGGCAATTCACCCTACGCAAGTTACTCAGCTTTTGCAGGTAACCCATTTTTAATTAGCCCGGATATTCTGATAGAAAAGGGATTACTAACGAAAGATGAAGCTTCAAAAGCAATTTTGCCATCAAGCACAAGAGTTGATTACGATACCGTTTTTGCTAACAAGTCTGCTTTGTTTGAAAAAGCTTACAAACGCTATGAGGAACAAAATGGAAAAGCCGGTGGCAAAGACCTGAAAAATTTTGCGCGTAAAAATACATTCTGGCTTAAAGATTATTGTTTATTCACCGCTTGCTCTGAATATTACGACAGAAAACCCTGGAACAAATGGGATCAGGACATTGCCCGCAGAAAACCCGCAGCAATCAAAAAGGCCGAAAAAGACCTTGCAGATAGAATTCGCTACCATCGCTGGCTACAATTTGAATTTTATAATCAATGGCTGTCGCTTAAAGAAACCGCAAACAAAAATGGCATTACCATTATCGGTGATATCCCCATTTTTGTTGACCATAACAGTGCAGATTGCTGGGCGCATTCTAAATATTTTGAAGTAGACGAAATCGGGAACCGTTTACTTGTTGCAGGTGTGCCGCCTGATTACTTCAGCGCTACCGGACAGCTATGGGGAAATCCACTTTACAAATGGAAGGAACTAAAAAAAGACGGATACCTTTGGTGGATAAAGCGTTTCGAGCAAATGCTGGTTATGGTAGATGCCATTCGCGTTGACCACTTCCGCGGTTTTGATGCTTATTGGGAAGTAAAAGCTGAAGCCAAAACTGCAGAACACGGGCGTTGGGTTAAAGGCCCGGGCACAGATTTATTTGATACCATTCTTAAGAAACTGGGCGAGCTTCCGATAATTGCTGAAGATTTAGGTGTAATTACAAGTGATGTAGTTTACCTGCGAGATAAATATGATTTTCCCGGTATGAAAATTCTTCAATTTGCCTGGAGCGACAATGCCGGCAACAGTTTTATACCCCATAATTACAATACAAGTAATTGTGTGGTTTATACCGGTACGCACGATAACGATACATCCCGGGGCTGGTACGATAGTGCTACAGACCTTGAAAAGCATCGTTTACGCGAGTATGTACGTTCTGCCTGCGAAAAACCCGAAGCAGAACTCATCCGACTGGCAATGACATCTTGTGCAAATCAAGCCATTTTTCCGCTTCAGGATTTAATGGGCCTTGGCACCGAACACCGTATGAATTTACCCGGTACTGTAGAAAATAACTGGATGTGGAGATATACCCACGAAATGCTTGAAATGATAGATAAAGGTAGTATCCGGTACTTAGTTGAGCTAACAAATCGTGACCCAAAGGCCAAATTACAAGATGCCAACTTGGTAGAGCTGGTCACAGAGGAAGCAAATTAGCCTTTAATCCAACAAGTAAATTTCTTATATTTAATCTTGTCAACAATGTACCTGTCGCCATACACAGCAGACAGGTATTATTTTTAAAAAGACTGGTAATTTCAGGAATGCATCACCTTGTATATATAACCTTTAATGGTATAGATTGCGATTAATGAAGGTATTTATTTATTGGATTACTTCCTGTATCAGATGCTGCTGCCCAATTCCTGAGTTTCGGTCAACAGCTTATCTATGTAAACTATACAGCTTATTTATTGGCTTGAAAACCTTGTAACTGTATAAAAAAATCACATTATGAAAATACTTTACGCTGCTGCTGAAATATCTCCTTTTGCCCGAATGACCGGTAATGCCGATATGCTTCGCTTCCTGCCGGCATCTCTTCAGGACAAAGGATTTGAAATTCGAATCTTATTGCCTAAATATGGTTCTATTCACGATAGAAGAAATCGATTGCACGAGGTTATACGCCTCGCCGGTATTAAAGTAGAAGTAGGCGATAATGTTGAAAGTATGAAAATTAAGGTAGCCAGTATCCCTAATGCAAAACTACAGGTTTACTTTTTAGATAACGACACTTATTTCAAAAGAAAGGGGATGTTCAAAGACCCTAAAACAGACAAACATTTCCCCGATAATTTAGAAAGACTTGTTTTTTATAATAAGGGCATACTCGAAACCGTTAAAAAACTCGGCTGGAAGCCAGACATTATTCATTGTCATGACTGGGCTGCCGGTTTTATTCCTGTTTATTTAAAAACAGTGTATAAAAATGAAGAGTTATTTAAAGACACAAAAGTTATATATAACATTCACAGCCCGGTAAATGAGGGGTTATTCGATACCTCTGAAATGGATGTGATGCGGTTACCGGAAGACATTGAAATGGACAAGATTACAACAAACGGAAACGTTGACTTCCTGAAAGCAGGCCTCAATTATTCCGATTATGTAGTAACAGGAAACGAACTGCGAGACGAATTTGACGAACTTTTTAAAGAACTCAATATTGAAACCACAAAAATCCAGGGCTCACCTCAGGATGTATCCGCAAAATTCTCTGAATTTTACAGATCAATCAAACCAGAAGAATAAATCTATTTTTACAGTCGGCTCACGCGTGAAAAACAAAACTATCTCCGGCCTTTTTCTGATTTTAATTACTGCTTTATTTACGTTGCAGTCTTGTCAGGATTCCGGTTTTGTTGGCGCCTCTTTTCTTGACCAGGGTGCTGATATTAAGGTTGATACAATTGCTGTTGACAGCTTCGAATTTGAAAATCTAAAAGGCTTTACCGGAAATCTTGCAAATTTTACGGCAGGAGCATACAACGATCAGCTTTTTGGCGAAATAAGAGCCGAAGCTTTTGTAGCACCCGGTTTGGTTACTGATGTAGAATTCTTCGACGACTCATTTGATTTCTATTTGAGATTTATAGTTTCAGGGGTCTCCGGCGATACTCTTGGAACTGCTGAGTTTGAAGTAGAATACATTGATGAAAGGTGGAGATCATCGCAAATGGATGTAAACTCACAGTTGGCAAGTACACCTCCATCTGTACCTGTAACCTTTTCTGTGGCACACACAGATAGCCTTGTAGAGGTACAATTGCCTCAGGAGTGGGTCCAAAAATATGTAGATATAGATATTTCTGCTGACCGTGAGACAAGATTATTAAATGAAGAGTTTGGCTTTAAAATTAAGCCCGTATCCGGCGATATGCTGGTCACCTTCAGAGGGGGATCAAATCAAAGCAGAATCGTTATTAAAGACCCAGGTTTTGAGCTGCTTGAAAACGGCGATGACAATGGAAATGGAAACGGTAATGGTAACGGAGAGGAAGAAGAGGACGATGTATATGTAAACATCCCTTTCCGTGCATGGGCTTATAACGTGCAAAATAATGCTCCATCCGACATAAACGACAATTTAATACCCGTATTTAACACCTTTAACAAGGCTCTGAAACTTGATATTAACTTCGAGGATTACAAAGACCTCATCATAACAAGAGCTGAGCTCGTTCTCTACAGAGACACATTACTGTTACAAAATACCCTGCCAGACGGACATATTCGTCCTGATGTAACAAGGCTGGCATTTTACCAGCTGGATGAATTTGATACAGAATTTCTTTTAATTAACGTGCCAAACTTTACTCCTGAGATTCGTTCCACTGCAGATTTCTCTTACAGAATCTCTTTGACGGAGACAATCCGAAGGTTATCTCTTGGCGGCACATTCAGAGGCTCATTTTATGTATTGAGCCAGTCCAATAACGGCTTCATCTTCCCGGAAGCGCTCAATCACCCATCTCATCCCGAAAGAGCACCAAAATTGATAATTACACATGCTAAACCGGAGGTAAATTGAAGAAGATAGTACCCATATTCATTTTACTCTTAGGCATTTCAATCACAAATGTTACAGCTCAAAACTCATTGACAAGAGGCGGTTCGGTCTATTCCAGTTTTGGCCTCGGCACACCCGTAGATTATCTGTCTCCTCAGGCCTCAGCAATGGGTTTACAGGGCGTTGCAGTTTTTAGCCCTCAGCGCCCCAGCCTTGCAAATCCGGCTTTTTGGGGAAATTCGTTTTTTACGACTATATCTGCCGGGATGGAACTGAATTATTTCGACGCTTCTGATGTAACCGGTTCAAGCGAAAACACGAATATTAATTTTACCTATGCCCAGGTTGTTATACCCATATTGAAAAATCGACTCGGTGCTTCGTTAGCAATGTTCCCTGAAACCCAGAACCGTTTTGACCTTAACAGAATAGTTAATGTTGATTTGCCTTCAGCATCGGGGCCGGTGCCATCTGATGTTGAACAGACTATCAGTGGTACAGGTGGAATTAATCGCTTGGAACTTGGATTTGGGGCTAGAATCATGGATGATTTGTTTGTCGGTTACGCTCCTTCATTGCTTTTTGGTGTTACACGACAAGACAACTCTTTTCTATTTGACGGAGCTGCATTCCGAACTATTGACTACAGGATTCAAACCAGGCATATTGCTATGGGACATAGGTTCGGCGTGTTTGGTACCATCAGAAATACTTTTAGAAATAGAGATCGATTTGATATTGGAGCTACCCTTAGTTTACCGGTAGACCTGAAAGCGAACAGAAGGCTGATTAATGACTTAGGTGCCCTTGGCACAGTAGATATTGCGTCCGAAGAAGTATTGGGTGAACGTAATATTTCTTACCCGCTCATGGCGGCATTAGGTATTAGTTATAGTCCAACACGTTATCTTTTATTTTCCACTGAATTACTTTATCAGCAATGGGGCGATACTAATAACTTTGACCCGACGGCACTAAATTATACCACTGATCGTATGCGTTTGGGTCTCGGACTTGAATACAATGTCTATCAAGCAGGTAATCGCGGTCTTTTTAACAGTTTGATATACCGCGCCGGTGCCTCTTACGACACAGGGCATCTTCAAATTGAGGGTAAAAATATAGAAACATTATTATTATCTTTCGGGCTTGGCATTCCTTCAAGATCGTCCGGCTCAATGCTTGACCTAAGTTTTGACTATGGGTTCAGGGGTACAGAATCTAATAATTTAGTGAGGGAAAGAATATTTGCTTTCAGAGTTTCGTTTAACTTATCAGAAGTTATGTTCATTCAACGTCGCTTTAACTAAATACTAATCAATCAGTAAATAATTATGAAAAAGATATTATTTGTCCTGATACTTGGCTTATTATTCGCAGATACGGTTAATGCTCAACAAAAAGAAGAGTCGCCACCACCACCTATGAATATGCAACCCGGGGCAGTATGGTCTGTTTTTAATGAAAATTTCAGGAACCAAATGTATGAATTTGCACTGCCTTTCGGCCGTTGGCTCGTAAATTACAGGCCAACTACACTCGAAGGCTTTGAAGCGCAGTACAGAGGCGACAGAATTTTTTCACGAATGATTACCATTTATGGGCACATGGCTGAAAATACAAATGACCCTACCGTAAGGATAGCTTACGTTGATTCTGCTATGGTATTGTACGACAGAGCCCTGGCAATTTTTGATGATGACCAAATAGACCGCTTCAGATGGATGTTTGACAGAGCAAGATTCATGCAAATGAATCAAAAT
>SLDG01000306.1 GCA_007125355.1 Balneolales bacterium
GGTTACCTTCATCTCTGCCAACAAAGGCGTGCTTATAAATGTTTGTAACCAACTCATTTAAAATTAGTGCAAAAGGTACAGATTGATTGACATCTAATTCAACAGGAACAAGATCGTGCTGATAAGTAATTTTTTGATTGGGCCTCAAAACACTGTCACTCATATTTGACAATAACTGTTTAATGAACTGATCAACCCGAATGCAAGATAACATTTCATTTTGGTAAATTTGTTCGTGCAGCATAGACATACTTTTAAGCCGGAATTGAGAATCTTTTAATACTTCATTGATCTGAGGATTATCAATTTTAGCCATTTGAAGCTCGAAAAGGGCGTACATTAAGGTGAGATTGTTTTTTACCCTATGGTGCATTTCTTTGATGAGTACAATTTTTTCCTGAAGAGATGCTTGCAACTGCTTCTCAGTTTTTTTGTGCATATTTATTTCTTTTTGCAGATCCTGCGTACGTTTCTCCACCATTTGAGTAAGTTCTTTTTCTCGAATAGTCTTAATCCTAAGGCGTATTGTGCTATAACCGAGAATAAAAATCCCGGAAATAAGTAATAACAAAAACCAGTTACTTTGATAGAAGAAGGGCGTAATCTTGAAAGAAACTGCTCCGGTTACATTACTCCATTTTTCGCCCCGAATGGCAGATTGTACCTCGAAGGTGTAATTGCCGGGATTCAAACCACTATAATAAGCCACTCGTCTGTTTCCGGCATCAACCCAATTTTCATCGAAGCCAAGTAGCCTGTATCTGAAATTTACTTGCTCAGGGCGTTTAAATTCAGGTGATGTGTAATGAATTTCAAGAGTTTTTGTTCCTGGTTCAAGAATTACGTTTTCAACAATACTGAATGTTGAATCGGCGGTGACAATCTCTTCTATAATAACAGGGTGAACTCTTACAGGAGCCTGAAACTCAGAAGGGTTTACATGCACTAAACCACGCAGAGTAGGTAGCAGAAAAACACCATTATTCAATCTTTGGCCAGCCGGAAATACAGCGCTTATAAATTGTCTTGATGGAAGGCCGTCTGATAATTCAAGTGTTCGGCTTTGCAGTGTTGGAGAACGGCCATTTCTGAATATTTCGATATCATTTTTAGAAATTATTTGAACACCAAGACTGCTGGTTGACCATAGGTTATTATAGTCGTCTTCCATTAAACTAAAAAACTCATTGTGCTGGATACCTAAGGAGGTGGTAAATATCTCAAAATCATCATCAAACCTTATTAATCCGGCGCCTGTTCCTATCCAGATAACATTATCTGAATCCTCAAAAACGGAATAAACCAGATTTGCAGATAGATTTGTGTCACTAGCAATATGTTCTACAATTCCATTTTCTATATAGGCAAAACCATCACCCTTAGTCCCAATCCATAATTTTTCACTTTCATCTAAATGCATGGAAATTATGGTTGAGTTGTCCAGGGTATCATTTAAAGGGTATCGGAAGAATTCACCATCTTTAAATTGAAAAAGCCCGCTATTTTCTGCAGCAACCCAAAGTATTCCTTTTTTGTCTTTGTATGCGAGTCGAATCGGTATATCCTGAAACTCTTCAAACACGCTAATACCTGTGTTTGAGTACAGAGCTAATCCACGCGAAGTACCAATCCAAATATTCCCGGTTTCATTTCCGGTAATAGTCAGAATATGGTTATCTGGAAGGCCGTCTTGTGTGGTTATTTGAACGTGTCTGTCGTTCTTTACCTTTAATAGTCCATCTGTAATACTTCCCACCCAAATTGTTTCGTCGGGACTTTGGTACACACTTTGAATCAGGTCGGAATGAAGGTAATTCTCTGTATTTAATGTTTTTGCTGATCTTCGGATGATACTGTTTACACACATGTGCTCAAATGCTGCCCAAACCGTTCCACTGAAATCAGATTCCAGCGCGGTAATACGCCTCTGCGACATATCACTGCTTTGTACAAAAGAAACAATATAGTTATCGTCAATTCTGTTCAGCCCGCTGTTTTCAGTTGCTGCCCAGATTGACGAGCCATCTGAAGTAATCTTTGCCACATAATTAGAACTGAGGCCGGCACCGGTTGTAATTTGAGTAAGTAAATTATCAGCCCATTTAAAAATCCCCATGCCATGAGTTGCAAACCAAATAGTTCCATCTTTATCTGATGTAATATCACGAATGTGGTTATCACTCAGAATCGTGAAGTTCTGAATATTACCATTATAAAAGGTCGCCGCTCCTTTATCAGTCCCAATCCAAATTTCACCATTTGGCATTTTATGTAAGGCAGTTACATTTAGTCCTGGGAGCCAGTTTATTGTGCCATAATGAATTTGACTTCCACCATTATTAATTTCAAACAATCCATTTTGCTCATCTGAGTAAAGTATGCTGCCGCTTTTTGTCACAACCATTGCTTTTATCATACCCTCAAATGCTTGTTGAAAGGGTACTTTTGTAACTGAATTCCCTTTGATTCTCAAAATTTCATTTGAGTTTGCAGCGTAAATATATCTGTCAGGACCCTGAGCCAGTACAGAAAAGTTGTTGTCAGTTATTATACTGTGTGTTGCCTTATTAAATGAAACATACCTTCCGCCATCAAATCTTGTCAACCCTGCTGGGGTGGCTATCCAAATATACCCCATGTCTGAGTTTAGAATGTCGTTAACAGTGTGCAAGGACGTCTCACCTAACTGGCACAACTCTTTTACCTGATAAGCTGATTGTAAACTTGAATCACTGAATAATTGCTGACTGATTGCAGTGCTTTGTAGCAAGAAAAATCCAATTATAAATAACGTTAATTTCATAACGTGTTCTTTAATGCCGTATAGAGGTACTTAATCAATATATGTGCGATCATATTTCTTTTAATCTGAAAATCAGATATGTGACAATCTTAGATTAAAATTACTTAATAAAAATTGTATTTACAAATTATTATTAACAAATATTAATACTGTCAGTAAGTAGTTTCAGTTAGTTCAATTAAAAGCCTAATTATTGTATTCTATACATAGAAGTAGCCTCTAACTGTTTGTAGAAGTCTTCATTTTTGTTCATCTTAATACTTACATGTTGCTATTGATGACATTAAGAAATCAAATGACTCGTCTGTTGAACTATTATTAAGAATTTAAACTATAGAAACTATTATGACCTGGAGCGTTTATTTAGCCGGAGAAATTCATTCTGACTGGCGAACTGAACTTATTAATGAAATAAACTCAAGAAATTTACCCATATTATTTACTGGACCTGTAACGAATCACGCCAACAGCGATGATTGTGGAGTTGCTATTCTGGGAGAAGAGGAAAATGATTTCTGGAAAGACAACAAAGGTGCCGGAGTGAACGCTATACGAA
>SLDG01000020.1 GCA_007125355.1 Balneolales bacterium
ATGATGCAAAAGAATGTTCGAAGTTTATGTGTAACATCGAACAAATTATTTATCCATAATATTCAATTTTTGAATCTTTCTGATTCTGATAATGATAGACAACCCAAACATTCAATTATTCATGAGTATGAGCTGCCGGGTTTCGATTACTCTACTTCCTTTGGGAAAACATATAGATCAGAAAACCCAATGCTACTTGAAAATATTTCCGTTGGTAAGATTTATTGTGATAATCAGTCTGAAAGCTTGTATTTCTTGTTTGACCGGATGCCAGTTATGAAAAGTTATGATGTAAATAATGGGAAATTGAATTGGATAAATATTTTCGAAGATTTAAACTATTCTATCATGGTTGAACTTCAATTAGATGGCAGAAGCGGAATTCAAAATAAGGTTGTCGGAGACTATGTAGACAATATATTTAGTGTTATATCTCACGACAATAACTTTATGTTTGTTCAATTCCAAAGAGCATTTTTTGATAAAAATGAAAGAAATCTGGGCGCTCAATATTTTAAAACACTGAGCTATCTAATAAGAAAGGAAGATGGTAGCGGTATTTTTTTAGGGAAGGAGGTTTTACCAATAATTAGTAAATCTGTAGATTCTTTTTACACAGGAAATCACGATAGAATTTTGCTGGAAATCAGAAGATAGTAAACAACTTATGGCTCCATTTGAATTATCATCTCATGTTATGATATATCGATTATGATTTTTGAACACGATATACTTATTAAAAATACCCTAATACAGATTATTTTTTAATCTTTTTTTTTATTTCACTTTCAGAAATACAACCTACTCACAAAGTTCCAAATTACCTTTGAGGCTTGTAATGGTAGAGACTCAATGCACTGCGCCTCTATCAATTGTCCTAAAGGAGTCAGGGTGAGCTGAGCTGCGGCTTAGATTGTATTTAAGGGCACCGATGCTGATCCGCAGCGTTCCTTCGTCTATGATCCCCGATAATCGGGACACGCAGGACAGGCTCGAAGGATTGTTTGCACAACCCGATAGCGAATTGAAGCCTTACCATCCTACCCATGCCACCACCGTAGAGACGCAAGATTTTGCGTCTCTACAAAGGCCTGAAATGACAAAATATATCGAATGGCAAGCACATCACCATGACGGGGTAGTTCATAACTCAGGCGTAAACGAATAAACTACCCTCACATCCTAACCCAAATTTTCCATATTTTCTACGCGAATACATTATTTTCCTTATCACAAAACTATGACTGAATTCATTTATAAAATCAGCCTTAACTGGTTTCTTCTTTATTATTTTTCACTGGGGTTAATTCTGGCCGTTCAGGGGTTTATGTGGATGCTTCGCCCCACACCTTTTGCAGATTACCTTAAATTACATGCCGAAAACCAAGAGGAACCCAAACTTGTGCTCAAATCTCTGCGATATTTGTTTCTTTTTACCGGCCTCTCATTCGTGCTTTCGTTTTTTCCTTTCTCGTGGACAGAATTAATTTTCTCCATCTGGAGTTTCTTAATTATATACATCCTTGGCTCTTTCTTTTTAAAGTGGAATGTACTCTCGAAAATCATTCTTGAAAATCCAGAAAATGTACTTGCACAAATTAAAAAAGGTGGTGTCATGATGCTGTCACTCAGTGTTGTTATGTTTCTGTTGGCGTATGTGTTGCTAACATCCGTACGCTGATTCACTTGCTGAATCAAACATAACCGACTCAACAAATCCCCCAAAATATTGTGAGTTCTTCTTTATCCTATTCGCTAAACGGATATCATGGCATCATTCTGCCTGGACCATCGGTCGGACTTGATGTTAATGGAAATGTGGCTAAACATATTTTCATAAGCCATGCCCATGCCGATCACCTTCCGCGTGATAGAAATATGCACGTTTATGCCTCGGCTGCCACAGAAAAACTGATGCGTATCCGTGGTTTTAAGGGGGATGTCACCACACTCGCATTCAATAAACCGATTGAGCTTGATACATGCCGTGTAACACTCTACCCCGCGGGCCATATTCTTGGCTCGGCTATGATTGGTGTTGAGTGCGATGAAGGCCATATTTTGTACAGCGGAGATTACAGAAACCCGCCATCACCTGTGAGCGAAGGATTTGATTGTCCGGATACTGTAGATTATTTCATCACGGAGGCAACCTTCCCCCTGCCCATCTACAAATGGAAACCACATGAAGAGCTGTTCCGGGGAATCCGGGATTTTGCGCTTGAATGCCTTGAAACTGACACCACACCTGTTTTTCTGTGCTATAATCTGGGAAAAGCTCAGGAAGTGATGCACGCCCTCGCTCCACTAAAAAAGAGGGTGCAAATTCATGGCGCAGGTTACAAATTGTCGCAAGTTTATTCTGAAATGGGTTATGACCTTGGGGTTTACGAATCCTACAATAAAGATACTGTGCAAGAGGGCCGAATTTTGGTCACACCATCATCCTCTGTTGAGCAGCCGATGGTTCGGAACATTCGCAGAAAAAAACTGGCTTATGTTTCGGGCTGGGCAGCTCATGAGTCACGGCGCTCGCAGTTGACGGTCGACAAACTCATCCCACTGTCTGACCATATTGACTTTTTCAATTTGCTTGATTTATGCCGAAAACTAAATCCTAAAACCGTTTACTTAACGCATACACCAAATCCCGCAGTTGTGCAACACTATCTGGAGAAGGAAGGAATTCATGCACTTCCCTTAAATATGGAGGCGCATGATGAAGAGTAAATCTACATTCAGGGGATTTTGTGAGGTTGCACGGAAAATCTCAGAGACTCGAAGTACTGTTCGAAAAACAACCATTTTTGCTGAATATTTACAATCACTTGAACAGGATGAATGCATAGAGCTTGCCGCGCAATTTATGGGCGAAGGCGCCTTTTCTTCAGTTTCCGGGAAACGCGCATCAGTGGGGCACCGAACTGTGGCGGTATGTGCCTCTGAGTTTTGTGATATCGATTACGACCTTGTTTTCAGGGCGTGCCGGACAGCAACCGGCAGTGCATCTGAATCTATAGAAAAGCTGATGGAAAACTTACCGGCTGCACAAAACAGGATAAAACCGGAGTTCCTTAGCCTTGGCGAGGTTTACGAGTTCTACGCGAAACTCGAACAAACCAGAAAAAGAGACGAAAAAAACAGTTTATTGCAGGCTTTTTGGGAAAAAATGACTCCCCTCGAGATCAAGTTTTTTATCAGAATTATGAGTCAGGGTAGTTTGCGCATCGGTTTTGAAGCGCGAAGCATTGTAAACTCGTTCGCTAAAGCCTGGAATCACGACACCGAAGAAGTTCGCTACGCCCACATGATAACAGGCAGCCTGGGTAAAACTGCCCTTCTGTGCAAGAATAACGACCTTGAATCCGCTCGTTTCCGGCTATTTCATCCGATATCGTTCATGCTGGCATCCCCTGTTGAAAGCAGAAATGCGGGTGACCTTGCCGAGTATGTTGCAGAAGAAAAGTTTGACGGCATGCGCTGTCAGGTTCACGCCGAAGGCGCGAGTGTCAAATTATTCTCACGGGATATGAATGACATTACTGTGTCATTTCCTGAATTGGCCACTTTTTTTTCATCCTTAAACCCCAAAGCCGTAGTTCTTGATGGCGAAATTTGTGTTTTCAGGGATGATACCATTCAACCGTTTCAGGAGCTTCAAAAAAGAATGGGAGTAAAAAAGCCCGGCAAGAAGTTACTGAACCAATTTTCAGTGGTATTTATCGCCTATGATATTCTCTACATCGACGGCACACCTGTTTTTGATGAAACCCTGACCCAAAGACGCGAACGGCTTCAAACTTTTTGCGAAACGCACGGCATAATGATGAGCAGGCAGTTTCCGCTCGAAAATGATGCTGATGTGGAACAGCTTTTTGATATGGCGCTTGCGCATGGAAATGAGGGACTTATGCTAAAGCGTAAAGACAGCACTTACGAGTATGGCCAACGGCGAAAATCCTGGCTTAAGGTAAAAAAACCGGGCGGTTCAGTAGATACTGTGATTATGTACGCGCATGCGGGAAGCGGAAAGAGAGGCGGTTTATATTCCGATTTTACTCTTGGTATCTCCGTCGCCGATGATGAACGTTACGAGGAAATGTTTATCCCCATCGGAAAAGCATATGGCGGTTACACCGATGATGAGCTGAAAAAACTCAATAAAGCCATCAAACCGCTTGTAGCCGATCGGTTTGGCAGCACGCTCAGCCTGAAACCCGGCATTGTGGTTGAAATCGAGTTTGATGACATCCAAATAAATAAGCGAACAAAAGCAGGAATTACACTTCGGTTGCCGCGATTCAGGGCAATCAGATGGGATTTATCTCCTTCCGATGCCGATACACTGAAAGATGTGGAAAAATTACTCGAAGAAAAGATGAATCAGAAAAGGGAAAAAATCACAGAAAATCCGGCCGTGATTCGCTCCTAAAAGAATAATAAGCCTGGCAAATACTTTCTACCTGAGAAAAAAAACTCTGCGAAAACACTGCTCAACTCTGCGGTTAAAACTAAGATTTACAAATCACCCTTTTGCGGACGAATAACCAACTCCTCAATACAAGTCCTGGGAGAAAGCGTGGTGAGCATGGCTACTGCTTTTCCTACATCTTCGGGATTGATAAGCCTCTCAGGATCAACATCAAGTCCATCCCACGAAGGCGAGTGTGTTTGTCCGAGAACAAGCGAACTTACGGCAACATTAGTATCGAGCAGCGCTTCTCTGAGGCTTTGGATATATCCATTTAACGCATGTTTTGAAACGCTGTAAGCTCCGCAACGCGCCTGTCCTTTTTGAGCCGTAACAGAGCAGGTAAAAACTACCAAGGCCCAAGATTGTTGCTTCAGATGCGGAACTAACCGATTTGTTACATCAATAGCAGCGAGAGCATTAATTTTAAACTGTGAAAGGTACTCTTCACGGTCAGATTCAAGCACCGGTTTCGACAAAAAATACCCGGCATTATTCACGAGCACAGAGCAATTATGGGATATCGCTGATTCAACAAGTTTTCCGATATCAGCTTCTTTGGTTATATCAGCAGGTTGAATGCGAACGGAAGTGCATCCGGCCTTTTTACACAAACCGGCTGTTTCATCAAGTCCTTTATGATTCCGAGCAGATAGAAGAAGTCCCAATTTCGTGTGCTTTGCGAGCTCAATTGCAATATGGCGCCCTATGCCCTGACTCGCTCCGGTTACAAGTACACAGCCGTTCTCAAAAGCATCCCCCATAATTAACGGACGCCCAGAAATTTGTGCGTTTGCAGGCTGATTCCCCATTGCGGGTGTTCTTTCACATAATCCACAATTAATTGGACTGAAGCGGGCGTATCCCATTCCGGCTGAAGTAGCAATTTTGTATCGGGGGGACATTTAGCTGCGTTTTCTTCTGCCCACGCGAGGTCTTTTTTCGTCAATACCACCACTTTCAGTTCATCTACATAAGGGAAAATTTCATGCAATGGTTTTTTGAATCTTTTTGGAGATAGCGTTATCCAATCTAATTGGCCGCTCAATGATGATGAGCCACTTGTTTCGATGTGGATTTTAAGGCCGTGTTTATGCAGGTTTTGCGTTAGCGGATGCAAATCGTGCAACAGCGGTTCCCCACCGGTAATTACCACAAAAGGCGCACCGGATTCCACTGCTGCCCGGGTAAGATGTTTCACACTCATTTTCGGGTGCTTATCACCATCCCAGCTGTCTTTTACATCACACCACCAGCATTGTACATCGCACCCCGCAGTGCGAATAAAATAGGCAGTTTTACCTGTATGTACACCTTCTCCCTGAATGGTGAGGAAGTGTTCCATAATCGGATATTCCACCAAGCTGTAATCTTTTTCAAGTAAAAGTTCTGATTCTGTGCTAAACATCTTTATCTGTGTATTCGACCCAACTGGTTTCTGTTTCCCAAACTGTAATAGTCAGGTCAATACCGTCAGGTATTCGTTTTTTTGTTTCTTTATGGATGAATTCGGCAATACGCTCAGCTGTAGTAGCAACCGGCAAAACATCATTCAACACACCGTGGTCTAAACCTCCGGCCGTTACATCTTTAGCCGCCCATTTCAACTCCTTGAAATCGCAAACCATATCAGCGGTTTTCAAATATGCAGATGGGTTTAATGTGTTGGATTTAGCCGTAACAAGCACTTTGTACGTGTGTCCGTGCATTCTGCCGCATTTGCCATCATAGCCATCAATAAAATGAGCGGAATCAAAAGTAAATTCCGTGTTCAGTTTCCAGGTTGGCATTATTTAACGTTCAAAACCATAATTTTGTGTAATCTTAAATATACGCATTTTTGCATATAGATGCTTTGGCTGATGTTTATTTGTTAACACCTGAGTTATGAATCAACCCGTCATGCTGAAGTGCATGCCGTTCGATGTATGTTGCCATTTCATGCCTTCGTAGAGACGCAAAATCTTGCGTCTCTACGGTGGTGCCATGGGTAGGATGGTAAGGCTTCAATTCGCTCCCGGGTTGTGCAAACGATCCTTCGAGCCTGTCCTGCGTGTCCCGATTATCGGGGATCATTGACGAAGGGACGTCGCGGATCTGCATCGGTGCCCTTAGCCGCTGGTCCGCTCACCCTGACTCTTGGTTGATTATTCTATGCTTGGAAATACATACCCTACCTCGACATGGCGAAAAATCTGTATTCTGTCACACTTATCAAAAAAATCTGCTATAATCACTCCAATCAGCGTTCTATTATTTATAAACTCACTCAAATCTTTTTCGTACATTCAGCAGTTAATCGCATTCAAACTAAATTAATCTATGAAAAAGTATTTCTTTCTTGGTATTTGTGTTTCGTTATTCATGTCGGCTTGCGGAACCGGTGATTCTCCTAACGCAGGTGACCACAACCTTTCAGTTTTGCCTGATACGCTTTATATAGATCAGTTTTCTGAAGTAATTACAACGGAGTCCGGACTGCTTGCTACTCCGGTTGGAATGGTTCCGGTTGGTGATGATAACTTTGCAATTTTAGATGGCAACTTACATCGGGTGCTTGTGTTTGATAATAGCGGGGATAAAAAATTTGAGTTTGGTGGCAGTGGCAGCGGGCCCGGAGAATGGGAAATGTTTCCTTCGGGACTCAATTACACAGACAATACGTTCATGGTTTTTAATAGTGGGAGGTTTTTCTTCAATTTATACGACAATGAAGGCGATTTTATCTCCTCATCTCCTGCCAGCCGTTTTATGAGTGTTAGTAACTTCAGGTTGTTGCCCGATAAGAAACTACTGGTAAATACTGCCGGACGCGAAGATGCACTTGCCATAGTAATTGACCTGAGTAATGAAAGCGAAATTATTGAACGTATCGGTACTCCCACTGGTGAAATCGGGGATATGAGAGATATTGAAAGTGAGCGACTGGCTCTTGCTGAGGGCACGCTAAAACCGTATCACAAAAATTCAGCCATTGTGGAATCCGGTGATGGCGGTTATTGGCTTTTTATGAATGGATTAGGCGAGTTAAGATTTTACGATTCAGATGGCGAATTGAAGCTCAGTAAAAGCATCCCCGAATCAATCAAAGAGCCTATTTTCGATATGGTCGTCAGAAGAAACCGCGATGATGCACGACCGCATACGGTCTTTAATCTTAGCTATGCTTTAGTATTTAAAAAATTTGGTGATAAACTCTATGTTCTCACAACTGCATATCCTGAAGTAGAGGATATTTACCAAAATCTGCTTGTATATTCAACAGATGGAGAATTGGTTCAGCGTTATTTGATTATGAGGGATGAAAATGAATCAATGCTTTACGATTTCTTCATAACCGCAAATAACGAAATGGTAGCACTTGAAGTGATGAATTCAAGAGTGTTGAAAACAAACCTTTAACTTCTCTTTGTGTCCCGAGCGATAGCGATTCCCGCGAAGCGAAACTTGATGACTCAGTGACTTTGTGATTGCAAGTTTAAATTTCAAGAAATATAAGCCAAATTCAATACTCAGGAATTCAGGATACTTTTTAAAGCATCGCCAGCTTTCTCGAATTTAAAAGTAAATCCGGCATCCATTAGTTTTTGTGGGATGACACGCTGACTCGCCGTAAGAGCCTCCGCTGCTTCGCCAAGTACCACTTTCAGGGCAAATTCGGGGACTTTAAACAAAGATGGCCGGCTCATAGCACTTCCCAACTCTTTAGCAAAAACCGACATCGTTACCGGTTCGGGCGCAGTTACATTAAAGACACCTGAGAAATCTTTCTGCTCTATGGCGAATAAAATGGCATTTACAGTGTCTTCCATGTGAACCCACGGGAAGTACTGATGTCCGCTGCCAAGCGGCCCGCCAATAAACAGGTTAAATGGTGTTATCATTTTATCCAATGCGCCCCCGTCTTTTTCAAGAAGAATTCCCAAACGCGGAATACAAACGCGTATGTTGGAATCAGACAGTTTTTTTGCTTCTTCTTCCCACTGCACACACACTCTTGACAGGTAGTCATCTCCCGAAGAATTTTTCTCGGTGAGAGTCCTATCTCCCTGACTACCATAGAATCCCACCGCTGAAGCTGAAATAAATACAGATGGTTTCTTCTTTGCTTTTTTGATACCATCTACCATTTTTCTGGTGGTGCTTACCCTGCTTTTCAGGATGGCAGATTTAATCTCATCCGTCCATTTTTTATCGAAAAGATTATATCCCGCAAGGTTAATCACAACATCGCTTCCGTCAACCAGTTTGTCAACGGCATCGTAGCCCTCATAAGTGAGATTATCATTCGCAGATTCATATTTTTCGGGATTTCTTGAGAGAATGACAACTGAGTCTCCCCTGCCCAATAATTTCTTTACGAGATATCCCCCCAAAAAACCTGTCCCACCGGTAATAATAACTTTCATAGCAACTCCTTGTGTTTGTTTTTCAAAAATATAAAATCAGCGAAATAGTTCCCAATAGTCATTTTGGGTCAATGGGATTCATTTTGAAGCAGATAATAGTTAGGTTTTATTCTAAGATACCGTGGTATGTGAATAACTTTGTTTGAAATTTCATCCGTCCAAGCTCGTCAAAGTGAGATATTAATATCTGTGCTTTCACTTTGGTATACTTGTTGTATATCACAAAGATTTCCAACCTCTGTAAATTAGTAGCGGAATACCGTGCTATAATCGTGTTAAAGCTTACAAATTTGCGGCCATTTTTTTTGCATCTTTATTGGTAATTAAGCCGACCAACCTGTCATTATCAACCACGGGGAGACATGTCAGGCCGTTTTCGGTTAGCATGGTTACAGCTGCTCTTATATCCATATCGGGGCTAACTGTAAGTGGATTTTTTTGCATAACCTCGTGAGCCGTTAAAGATGCACTATCGCCAGATTCTTCAATCAATGACGTTAAATTTGCTTTAAAAATAATACCTTTTAGCTTACCATTTTTATCCTCAACAGGTAAATGACGTATGTTTCGCCACTCCATAATCTTCAAAATCAATTCCGCTAAATCATGTTCTGTTGCGGTAATCAAATCAGTAGTCATCACATTTCCTACATTCTCGTAGCGAAAAGTGATGTTTTTAATTTCAGATGCTGCAGCTGTTTCCCAATCACATACCGGTAATCCCGAAATCCTGCGTTTATGCATTATTGCGGTAAGGGCAACCGTAGCTTTATCTCTCGATAAAAATTCGCGTAATTTTCTAAAACTCTTCACCGACCATCTCGCCCCTGTTTGATACCGTTCAGCACGATGTTCAATTACAGTTAGATATTTTTTTATTTCCTTATCGGAGATTCCAAAAGATTTCAGTCCATTTTCAGCCATAGGAAGTAATTCATCCAAAATAAGTCTTTGGGCTGATACCGGTTTTCTGTTCCAAACCATGCCACTTTGAATACCCCACATTGCTGCTTTTTGGAAATTTTCCTTACATCCTTCAAAGCTCATTTTTTTATCAGCACCTCTAAAATCATCCGGCATAGATTTCATAAGTCCGGTCCAGAAAGCAAGATTTGCAATTTCATCAATAATAGTTGGCCCTGATGCAATATATCTGTTTTCTATACGAACGTGAGCAATGCCATTATGCACTCCAAAACATGGCCGGTTCCATTTGTACACTGTGCCATTATGTAAATTTAACGCCGAAAGTTCAGGAATCTCACCTGATTGCAGCATATCCATCGAGTCTCTTTGAATTTCAGTAAGAAATAAAACTGGATGACGCGCTATATCGCTTTTATAAACATCACCCGGTTCAGAAATCCATTTATTACCAAAAGTTACTCTTTGCTGCCGCTCCCTAAGGTGGTATCCTTTGCCTCTTGTGTCTATACTTTGCTGGAAAAGTGGAATACGTGTTTCCGCCCAAAGCTGTTTGCCGATTAGTAAAGGCGAATTTGCACAAATGGCAAGAACCGGCCCTGCAATAGCTTGTGCCCAATTATACTGCTCTGCAAAGTCATTCGGCTGTACCTGATAATGACACTGAAAACTGGTATTACAAGCTTCAAAAAGAATGTTATTATGGGTAATGATTAATTCATCTACACCGGTGATATTAAGTTCAAAATCGCCATCTCTGAGCGTTTTAAGAACCTCATCGAGCGCTGCATATCTCTGTCTTGGGGTTAGATATTTAAGTTGAACCGACTGATAGTCTATGGAAGGTAAAATTCCTGTTAAAATTACCTTATCATTAAATTTGGCTGCAGTTTCGTCAACTTTTTTTATTCGTTTGGTTAGCTCATCCTCCATTTTGTTAAAGCAGCCGGCTTTTATCTCCTCAGGCAAAAGATTTATTTCCAGATTAAAACGAGCGAGTTCTGTGGTAAACATAGGATCATCTAAGGCTTCGAGTATATCTGGCCCATTCATAGATGGTTTATAGAAACTGTTTACTAAACAGAATTCTTGTTCTGCGCCTATTCTGTACTTGCCCTTTTCTACCAGACCATTTGCCATCATGTAGTCAAATGCCTCAACATCGTGCAGAAGATGCTTCAAAAACTTTTTTCTGGAATCAGGATCTATGGCAATTGAAATATTTTGTGTACCCACAATAGTGCAACGTTAGGTTATCATAAAAGGGATTTCCCCAGGTTATTTTATTACAGAAGCATTTGCGAAACCTGTTATTTGTACGTCTTCTTTCTTATCACAAAAAAAAGAATCTTCGAAAAGATTTCCTATGCTCGATTTTATTTTTTGTAACGGTGTTGAATACGACCAAATCACCTGATCCTATAAAGACTTCTTGTAGTCAAATCGAATAGCAATGAAATGATCAATGCATTTAAACCCTAATAAAACAAAAAAAAGTCAAAATCAAAAATCAGCTAATGATATAGCGCAATAATTTCCTTTTTGAAATTGGTAATATAGTTTGATTAAATGGGAAATCGACTTCAGGCCTTATTGAGTAGGTGGCCGGATTGGGTAGGTCTTTGTAGTCGTTAATCAGGTCTAATTTTATTGTATTTAGCGGTTTTTCTACCGAAGTTGAAATACTTTTTAAAAAGGTTGTTCTTAACGATCTGTAGTTTTCTTCAGGGCCGGCTAAAACAGAAATTTCGTAGCGGAATAAATGTAATCTGGCATTTGCCGCATCAAAGATAAATGAATAACCTTCTGTTTTATAGGTAGGCTCAATGCCTACATTTTGGATGTTTATGTTTTGTTCAGCGAATTCATAAATAGTTATACCTTCTTTGATAGCTTCATTTATCAAAGGCAAAGCCCATTCTATTAAATCTTCAACTGCGCTAAGGTCGAGTTGCTTAGGTAATTCTGATTCAAACTCAATTTGTTTATTCAGAAGGTCAATTTTTCGGATTTTCTTCGGACCGGATTCCTTTAAATTATGAAATCCCTGGATGAGCTGTTCTAACTTTCGATGCAAATCAATTAGTACACCAAGGTGCGGATATAATCTGTTGTGCTGGAATTCTTCCCGCACTTCTCGCAACTTTCCAAGTATCAGGTACTGCCTCTTCTCAAAATCTTCACTGACGTTAGTAAACAGCTCTAAACTTAAATGCTTATTCATATAGTAATATCATTTAGTTAATAGAATGCTTTCAGAAGAAAAAAACCTATTCAAAAGAACTAAAATGCTGCCACAACTCCGATTTGGAAATACAACATATCTGTTCTTGATCTTGAAACATCGAAATTTACCTGTCCGTTAGAAACTGTAATTGAACCGGGACGCAGGTAATCAGCCTCTCCGCCAAGAATATATCGGCTTTGGATATTTAAGAAAATATTTGTGCCTCTGTGACGGTACACCCTGTATTGCATTCCGGCACCAAGCCCATAGGCAAAAGCAAAATCATCGAAATTTGTATCACGGGCAAATTCTTCCTGAGTACC
>SLDG01000294.1 GCA_007125355.1 Balneolales bacterium
AGAAGGTAATACAATAGCCGCCTGGCAAGGTTTCTGGATTGAAAATGAAAGTGCTGCTGAATTTGTGATTCCTGAAACTGCACGTACAGATGATGATGCAACATTCTATAATCATGATGACGAACACAAGAAGCCGCTTCTTGTAGATTTTAAGCTTGAAGGTACTAACGAAAGTTTCGATATCAACACTATCGATGCGGCAATTGGAATTAAGTTCAATGAATTTGGATCATTGGATTGGGATGATTTTGACATCCGCAAACTTACTCCTCTCTCAGGACGCTATGCTATGCTTTCATTTAATGGAGTGCGTAATGGAGAACCCATAGAACAAGCTCAAGTATCGCTGCCCACTGATTTGGCAGAGGCTGTTGAAATACCATCAACATTACATTTAAGTAATATGGGAGGCGAATTTTCTTTAAGCTGGGATATTCCTGAATTCATACCAGAACATATTGAAATACAACTGGTAGATTTGGAAAACGGCGATGAAATTGACTTACGCTCGGCAGATAGCTATGAATTTACTGCTAATGAAGATGTGGAAATCTCAAGAGAATCAGCTGGGAAGTTGAATCTTGCAGAAGAAAGGACAAATTCAGATCCATATGTAGAGAAGGAGCGGTTTGTATTTGTGATAAGCTCTACAGCGACGAGCACAGGCCCTGAAACCGAACTGCCGGAGGAAATTGCATTGGAGCAGAACTATCCAAATCCGTTTAATCCTGTAACTACCATCCAATATGCGCTTCCGGAATCTGAAAATGTGCGCATTGATGTGTACAATGTCATGGGACAACGGGTTGCCACACTTGTAAACGACCATCAGTCTGCCGGATATCATACCGTAACATTCGATGGTACCGCACTTGCAAGCGGTGTCTATTTATACAGGCTCCAAACAGGCAGTACCGAAATTGTTCAAAAGATGACGTTGGTTAAATAACGTAAGTAGTAGTAATAAAAAATTCATTAAAAACGGTGTGGGGCTTTATTCTCACGCCGTTTTTTTATGGAAACCGAAGTTAATATGAAATAAGAATAAGCAGTTTTAAAGCCTCGTCACCCTGTCGCGTCCCGCATTTATCGGGGAGCGTCGCGGTGGCTTGAATTGTTAATAAAGGATCGGTGCCAACCCGCCGCATAGTCGAAGGATTGTTTGAACAACCAAGGGGCAAAATCAAAGCCTCACTATTATCCCACCAATACAACAAAATTCGTTTGCGGGATTCAGGCGGCAATCCTATTTTGATGGTTTGTTTATCCAACACAAGCTTAAAATTCAGAATAATGAAATTATCACAGTTTACAGTACTGCTTACAGCATTTTTATTTTTTGTTTCCGTTAATCTTTTTGCAGAACGCCCCATCACTGCAGAAGATATGTGGGAAATGGACAGAGTTGGTGCTCCGGTTACATCACCTGATGGAAATAAAGTAGCCTTCACCAAAACTTCTTTCGATATCGAAACCAACACTTCCGAAACATTCATCTATCTTCAGGGTATTGAAGATGAAAAACCGGTTCGGTTTACCCAAAGCGGTTCAGATTCAAATCCTGTGTTTAGTCCGGATGGCAACTACCTTGCGTTTACTTCACGCAGGCACGGCGGACCAGCTCAATTGTATGTGATTCCACTTTACGGTGGCGAAGCTCGCCAAATCACAGATATTCCTGTTGCTGTTTCGGCTCCGAAGTGGTTCCCCGATGGAGAAAAACTCGCATTTTCGGCAACCATCCACCCGGATTATAACGGCGACTGGGATAAGCTGAAGGAAATCAGGCGCGAAATATCTGATTCGAAGGTAACTGCCAAAGTCACTGAAAACCGTACCTACAGATTCTGGGACAGATGGCTTACGGATGGATTTTATCCCCGTTTATTTTCCACTACACTTAGCGGCGAAGTGGTAGATTTGATGCCCGATTCAAAGCGTTTCTTCGCTATGATGGGCGCACCATCTTACGAAATTTCTCCGGACGGAATTGAAATTGCCGTTTCTGCAAATAAAAACGAACCACCCTATGACCGCCTTGACTACGACATCTTCCTATTTTATACCGATGGAAGCGGGTTTAAAGCTAACATCACGGAACATAACCCCGCCAATGACCTGAATCCGGTATATTCACCGGATGGCAGGTACATTATGTACGGGAAACAGTTTCTTACAGATTTTTATGCCGATAATGTCAGGTTGGTAAGATATGATCGCCAAACAGGTGAGCGCCGGGTGTTGACAGAAGATATTGATTTAAGCTTCTCGAACTGGTTTTGGAGCGAAGACGGCCGTAGGATTTTCTTTCATGCACAGGACAGAGGTATGACCTCCATTTTCTCCATGCCTTCCAATGGTGGGCAAGTCACCGAAGTATTCAGAGGCGGTACAAATTCAGGCGCGGCACTTGCAAGTAGAAACCGGCTTGTTTTCAGCCATCACAATTTCTCGAAACCTGCAGAAATTCACCGTATAAACCGAAATGGCAGAAATCTTGTGCAAATGACCGGTTTCAACGATGAGCGGATTGCATCACTAAATTTTGGAGAGGTTAAAGATGTAACGTACAAAGGTGCTAATGGTGCTGATGTGCAAATGTTTATTGTGTATCCGCCGGATTTTGACCCCAGTAAAAAATATCCTCTTGTAAAGATGATACACGGCGGTCCGCACGGAATTTTTGGAGATCAGTTTCACCACCGCTGGAATGCACATTTGTTTGCCGCTCCGGGGTATGTGGTCGCACTTCCCAACTTCCACGGCTCTACAAGTTTCGGGCAGGAGTTTGCTCAATCAATCCATGGTTCACATGCCGACAAGCCATTCAGAGATATTATGAAAGCCACGGACTTTATGATAGACCGGGGTTACATAGACGAATCGCGTATGGCGGCCACAGGCGGAAGTTACGGCGGTTACATGGTCAGCTGGATAGCGGGACACACCGACCGATTCGCAGCATTGGTAAACCATGCCGGGGTGTATAATATCATGGGGCAGTTTGCTTCTGATATGACTTACCACAGGGTAGCCGCTTACAATGGCGCTCCGTGGGATGGGCTTGATCGTTTAAATCGCTGGAACCCGGCCATGTTTGCAGAAAACTTCAAAACTCCAATGCTCATCATACACGGTGAACTCGATTACAGAGTTCCGGTAACCCAGGGTCTTGAAGTGTATGGTATTTACAAAGGGATGGGACTTGATGCAAGGCTCGTATATTTCCCCGATGAAAACCACTGGATTTTGAGTGCACAGAATAGCATTTTCTGGTATGAAGAGTTGCACAACTGGTTTGAAAGATATCTTGGCGAATAGAATGTTTAAAATTCTTGAAACAAAAA
>SLDG01000048.1 GCA_007125355.1 Balneolales bacterium
GAGCTGCTGACTATTGATTTTCGGGCTTCCACACTTCTGAGGCGAGTATAGTTTTTAATACCGATGATTGAAGTTTTCAACTCATTGCCGAAAAGCCGACCACTTATATGTGCTGTGATAAATTGCGCTTGTTCAAGATTTTCGGATGTATGCGTAGATGCGAAAAGGACATCCCAACAGATATATGGAAGGGAATACACAACTCTTTCATCTCTGGTTACAAAAGCCAAAGGCGGGGAGGATGCGCCTCTGCTCAAATGCAGATTTTCGCCAACTTCTATAGCAAAACGGCTTAGCCACGGATAGCGGTCACTAAATGGAACGAACTCAGTGAATGGCATTAAATTCACCTTACGGTACACGTTCAGCGCGCTGGCATGTTGATTCTCCATGAGTACACGCCAGGCTAATTGTGGAGTAATCATGGCCACAGCGTTATATAGATAGTAGTCTCTGTCTAAATGTCGTTGGAGCGGAGGTGTTGGACTGGGAGTCGGAACAAGATCTGAAATTCCCGTTGATAATGGGGTTTGCCAACGTAAGACACGGTCTGAAATAAGTTGAAGACCATACACATCCAATCGTATTGGAAAAGGAAGCTCTCCCTCAGGCCAAACAAGTAAATCAGGCTTATGATTTGCAACAGCCGAATCGGATAGGGCTAATGAAACATTGAGCATAACGAGCCGGTCTTCTTCATTTTCGAAATCCAGTTCAGGATCGTGGAATCCCGGTTGTATAACAGCTGCTTTGATGTGACCCTGAAATGAGTTTGGCAAAACAGAATATGCATACCACGCATAGAAAAGCGGCAGAGTGAACCAAACGGCCATAACCGAAACAAGTCTTTTTAAGCTTTTATTTTGAAAAAGTGTTACAAACTCGTTTTCCTGATATGCTTTATACAGTAGGAAGACACCTACATTCAGCGAAATAACCCAGGCCGAAATTCCTGAATATCCGGTAATATCAATAAACTGAATGAAAACCGGATAATTGGCGAGTGCATTGGCGTACAATGTGATCGGAAAGCCAAGCCAAAGCTCTTTCACAAACCATTCATAAGGCGACCAAATGATGGCCAGAATTAGGAAACTCAACCCACTATTTGTTTTTAATCTGCCACGAATAACGAAAAGCAGTACAAATGGCAGGGCGTAAACAAAAGCGGCCAAACCCACCATGATGCTTCCGGCCAAAGGTTCTACCCAAACAAAACCAATCAGCGCGAGAAAAAGAGAGACGAAGGAAAATACATATCCATGAAAAAACCAGCTTTTCCAGGTCGTCTGCTTTTCAAGAGCTGAAAATATTCCAACCAAACAGAACGGAAGCACAAAGGCAAAGGACAACCCAAACACATGATTCACGGACAGCCCCAAAAGCAGTCCGCTCAGCAGAGTTAGAACAATGGTATGGTAGGATTGGTTTGTTTTCATTGCTCAAACCTACCCAAACTATTCCTTGAATGTCAGACAAAAAGCCTTGAATTTCTGCCAAAAGCGTATAAAAATGGTTCTAATTCGGAATCTCAAAATCCCCCTCCAAAAACTCAAGATTTAAAACCTTTTAACCACCTGTTTTTTGCTTTGTTAGTCCACAAAAGTTACATTGAATAGTAAACTGAACAAAACTTACCCACTAAAGCAGGAGAATCTATGAAAACTATCATTGCATTATTCACCATTCTTTTTTTGAGTCTCACTTTTACCGCATCAGATGCTGTTGCAACTCTCAATGATGGAGAAATTGCACGTGCTGTTTTTGCATCTAATGTTGAGGACAGAGAACCTGTTGACAACCTCGAAAGCCTCGAAGAAGGCCTTGAGCGCGTTTACTTTTTTACCGATCTGAGAAATTTTGAAGGCCATACTGTTACACACCGCTGGTATTACAATGGTGAAAAAGATTTTGAGATGAATTTCGATGTTGGCGGGCCAAGATGGAGGACCTGGTCATCTAAAGCACTAACAGAGCATCACACAGGAACCTGGCGTGTTGATGTAATAGCAGATGAAACCGTTATTGATTCCTTTGAAATCAGCCGCTAATTAACCATAAATTTATAATCGGGCTTTGTAATCTTCTTTTGCAAAGCCCGTAACTTTAACCTTTACAAGAAATGAAAAAAATCTCAGTTTACTTTATCTCCATTTTTATTTTATTTGCTTCAATGACTCTAATAAGTTGCGAAAATGAACAAGAGGAACAGGAAATCCTCGATTACGCCATTGTCCTGCATGGCGGTGCCGGAGTAATTTCGCGTGATATGCCCGATGATTTACGGGAACAATACGAAGCATCTCTTTCAAACGCCCTGGAGCTTGGCAAAAGCATGCTCGAAGATGGCGCGGATGGCCTCGATGTTGTTATCGCGGTCATTAAAGTTCTTGAAGATGATCCGCTTTTCAATGCCGGCAAGGGTGCCGTTATGACCAACGAAGGAACATTCGAATTAGATGCCTCTATTATGGATGGCCGCAACCTTGCTGCCGGTGCAGTCGCGGGTGTACGAACCGTAAAGAACCCGATTGTGCTTGCGCGACACGTAATGGATGATTCCCGCCATGTGTTATTTGCCGGAGAAGGAGCAGAACGTTTTGCCGACATGATGAAAGCAGAACGCGTTGAACCTGATTGGTTCCACACCGACAGAAGAGCAGAACAACTACGCAGGGCACACGAGCGGGATGAAGTATCACTGAGTGAACAGAATTTGAATAATTTCGATATGGGCACAGTTGGTGTTGCCGTACTTGATAAAAACGGAAACCTGTCCGCCGGCACATCTACCGGAGGCATGACCAACAAGCGATTCGGACGAGTAGGAGACAGCCCAATTATCGGAGCCGGGACCTATGCCAATAACGCCACCTGCGCAATTTCTTCTACCGGCAGGGGCGAAGAGTTCATCAGGCATGCGGTTGCGCATCAGATTTCAGCGATTATGGAGTACACCAATGCAAGCCTGCAGGAAGCTGCCGAAATTGTAATCCACCAAAAACTTCAACCCGGTGATGGCGGTATTATTGGCGTTAGCAGAACCGGAGAAATTGCTATGGTATTCAACTCGCCCGGCATGTACCGTGGAGCCGCGGATTCTGAAGGCAGATTCGAAATAAAAATTTGGGATTAATTTCTGAGTGCGCTCTGATTAATCAAAAAGTACCAAGTTAACTCTCGAAGCGTAATTTGTTGAAACATAAAAACAATAACTTACCTTCGTGCACCGAGCCTGCCTGCAGCAGGCAGGCGATAGCGATTCCCGCGAAGCGAAACTTCGTGTCTCCCGAAATGTCGGGACAGGTTTTGTGACTTTGTGCCTGCCTGC
>SLDG01000003.1 GCA_007125355.1 Balneolales bacterium
TGATTTTTTTGGATGTTGAAATGCCTGAGCTCAGCGGTATAGATTTACTCGATATGCTCGATGACGACAAGCCAATGATTATATTTGTCACCTCAAAAGAAGAATACGCTGTAAAAGCATTTGATTTTGAAGCGGTAGATTATCTGCTTAAACCCGTTCAAAGAGACCGTTTCCAAAGAGCAGTTGATAAAGCCCTTGATTTGTTTGAAAATAAACAATCAGTTCAGTCAGGCATGACTCACCTGTTTGTAAAAAAGGATGGCAACCTTGTTAGAATCAGACTCAGCAGTATCCAATATATAGAAGCTGCAGCTGATTATATGATTATCTTTACTGAGTCAGAGCGGTTCATCGTTCATACCACCATGAAAGGGTTAATAGAACGCTTGCCGGAAGAGGATTTTTGCAGAATCCACAGAACATATACAGTCAGGTTAGATAAAGTAGAAGCTATAGAAGATCAGGCTGTTGTAGTAGCCGGAAAATCCCTGGCAATTGGGGGAACATATAAAAAAGATTTCATGCAAAAATTAAACAAACTTTGACGACCCTTTAAGAATAGCCCCTTTGATTTCAAAGACTTTGCCTGAATATCTAAGTTAACAGCACCAGAAAAACAGTTTTAATCGACCGTATACACTTGTTGGTCGATTTTTTATACCTAAAGTTTAAGAACTTAAATATGTTCTGGTGTATGCACTTAACCGATGGTATATAAAATGAATATGATAAGATTACTGATACTAATACTGGCATTTGGCTTAATCGTAACATCCTGTTGGCAACCACCTGTTGTTGGTGTTGATGATGTAGAAGAAACGCCGGCACCACCCCCTGATGATGATGATGACGATGACGATGATGATATTCCTGGCGATTTCGATTTTATGCTCGTTCGCAATGTGAATTTAATCGTAGACGTTAGCTTTACAGATGGTTCGCCTTATGATGGTGCTGTAATGGAGCTTTACCTCGATAACGTTTGTAATAATGCAGATCGTGATGATTTTAGAGTGATGCGTTTCAGGCTTGATGATCAGGGAAGTTTCAGGTCGCTGGTATCATTACCTATGGGGCAGGATGCCGTTTATCTATGCCCGCTATCAGATGGCCTGCCAGCGGTAATGACTGCAGATATCGACAAAGACATTGATGAGGCTCGGGTACTATACGAAACTGCTGTATTACCTGGAAATGCCGCGGTAGACAATTTTGATGAATTCCCCGGAGATACATGGAGATATTACAACAATTACTATCCATACAAAACGGGTTGGTCAACTCTCATGTTCGAAGACAGCTGGCCGAGATTCGATGATTTTGATATGAATGATTTAGTGGTTGACTATAGATTCACCGAAAGAACGAATTTGAATAATGAAATTGTAGAAATAATCATGGAATTTGAATTCCGTGCTACATGCGCCGGATTTGATAACGCTTTGGGGATCGAGTTGCCAATATCCTCAACATTGTATAACTCAGTTGAATACGACAGGCAAGCATTATTCACAGGTGAGGTCAATCAGCTTGGAAACGGGCTTGAGGCCGGCCACCCAGATAATAGCGTGGTAATTGTAACAGATCTTATTGATGGCCTGAAACCAAAGTTTGAAAATTGTTACATGGGACAAACATTGACTGATCCTGCTGAATTACAAATAAGGATTAACTTCAATACACCAATAGCGAAATCTGATCTTGGTGTGGCGCCTTATAATCCTTTCTTAATCGCAATTCCAACAAATGAATCATTTAATACCTGGAGAGGAATGGAAGTTCATCTTCCTAATTTTCCACCAACTGCGAGAGCAGATTTGAGTGTACTTGGCACAGAAGACGATAACTCAAGTATTGCCGCAGGCCGATACTACATCGGTAACAACAGACTCAATTGGGGGTTAAATGTGCCAAGAAGAATGGATGCATACCCACAGATAGAAACGTCAATTGAAGATGCATTTTTAAGATTCAGAGATTGGGCTGAATCGGGCGGACAAGAATACTTTGACTGGTTTGAAAATAAGCCCGGTTATAGAGATAACTCGGTACTCATTCAATGGAATTAGTCTAAGCTGCTTGAATTCTTCGCAGGTTTAAGTTTAAGGCTGATTTGAAAGCATAGCTCATTTAGAGTTCTCTTTCAAATCAGCCTTTTTTTACTTTTATTATTCTGATTTTTAATGTCTTAAGGACTTGCATATCTTTGACATTCTATGAGTAAATGTGCCAAGAGCTGCGACAGGGTTACACTCAAACATAAACTAATAATCTAATTTTGTTTTATGATAGTAGATTTTCTGAGGAATATTGCACAGGTTCGCAGGCTTGAAGAGTCGCTGGGTAGTAAAGTTACGACTCTGAATACATTGAACAGATTTTTATTACTAAAGAAATTCAGCAATGGAAACAGACGTATAGTTCATGCCAAAATAAACGGGCATAAGGTATATGGCTATGACTATAAAACAATCGATTTTTTATACAGAGAAATTTTTCTTCAACATCACTACAAATTTAAAGAGCGATCAACAAAGCCAGTAATTATCGATTGTGGTTCGAATATTGGTGTTTCTGTCCTGTATTTTAAAATACATTATCCTGAATCTACAATCGAAGCTTTTGAAGCCAACCCCAATGCATTTAAGCTTTTAGAAAGAAATATTGCTGAGAATGGCCTAAGTAAAGTTAATGCTCACAACAAGGCGTTATGGGATGAAGAAAAAGAACTTTCCTTCTATATTGACGATAACTTAGGTACCTTATTAGGTTCTGTAAGAAAAGACAGGGGTGGGCAAAAAGAAATAAAAATTAAGTCTGAAAAACTGAGTAATGTAGTTAAGAAATACGAATCAATTGATTTACTAAAAATTGATGTTGAGGGAGCTGAGAAAAAATTAATTGCCGACTTGAACCAAAACGGTTTAATAGAGAAAGCTTGGAAATATATCATAGAATATCACCATAATATCGAAGATGACCGGTCGAAACTATCGGAATTTCTGGGAATTTTTGAATCCAGGGGGTACAATTACATCATCAAAGAAAGTTATACTGCACCAGATAACTTTCAGGATTTGTTGCTTTATATTTACAAGCCAGAGGCCGTATTAGAGGGAACTATTTAACCCGAATTATTCACGAAAATATTAAAATTAAAGCATAAACCATTGTATTATAGAGATATAGATAAATATTTCATTCACTCAAATTTGGGTGAAACTAAAATGCTGCGCACCGAGCGAAGCGATTCCCACGAAGTGAAATTTCCACGTTAGCCGCGTTGAAGTTGAAAAA
>SLDG01000308.1 GCA_007125355.1 Balneolales bacterium
GCTATTTTTAGTTTGATGTTTTTCATTCCATATAAAAGTAATATATCACAAACAAAATGTCAAATATATATTGCATAATGCATGGAATAATAGTCTTGTCTAAATAGCATCTAAGCACTAATTATTCTCGGAGGGCAAAGAAATTACCGATTCATAACTCCGGTTAAAATATTGTTTCTGAAACCAAAGCCTGAATGCAGGGTCAAGAAATTCAAATCCTTCAGGAGTTTGGTCAATAAGATCCTTTTCCATGAGTAGTTTTTTGTTTTTTGTGACAGAAGCGCCGGTTCCAAGATTGTATTTTGACATGGTATCTTTACTGTTCAGGCTTTTTTCTCCTGCTGCAATGGCTTTCAAAAGATTTAGCTGCGTTGAGCTTAAATCCTCCGCTACTTTTTGGAAAAACGGCAAATTCGAATTAATTACATCTTCGAGTGCGGCATAAACGTGGTGATATTCTGAACGCTCAGGAGATTGTTGCCATGTAAAGTTTGCGAGTTGTTGCACATACCATGAATGGTTTGACATCCATTTTGGGATGAGAACCGCAACATCTGGTGAAATGAATTTTCCTGTGGCCTTGTAGCGCTCAAGAATATACTTTACCCAGTCCTCTGTTTTAATTTTCCCTAATGGTATCAGGTCGCCAAAGCGATAAAATGGTTTTGAAGAATTATTGAATATTTCATTCATCATATGTCTTTTGCTTCCATAAAGACAGTACGTTGCTTTTTTATGATGTTGCCACAAAGCCCTTAACTTTTTTTCCAAGTAAGCACCATTTTCAAACTCTGCGAGGTTTTGAAATTCATCAATACAAATCACAAACCGAATATTCTTTTTTTGCGCTATAACCTCGGGCAGGTTAAGAATTTCATCAGGTTTCTTTTCGATCTCAGGCAAATGAAATGATAGAGTAAAATCATTGTTTGGATCAACACCCAGGTTGATACTCGGCACGACCGATTGGAGAAACTCCTTTGTATATGCAATCCAATGATCTAATTTTGAAGAAGATGCTTTGATTACCTCTTTTGCAAACATCTCTAAAAACTCTAATTCGTCTTTTACTGAAAACAGGTCAAGCCGCACGATCTTTGCATTTTTCTCCTGCTTGCCTAAATCTTCTAAAACCTTTTCGACCAATGAAGATTTCCCCCATCTTCTGGGAGATATAATGATCGTATGAATCCCATTCTTAAAATTCGTAATTAAATGCTTGCTCTCAGTTTCCCTGTTTGTAAAGTATCGGGAACTGACTACCGTGCCATATTTAAATGCAGAGGATTTTTTCATGACTTCACTAAATGGTGAACAACTAAGTGGTAAACAACCATAAGGTAAACACCCAAAAGGTGAATTGCAATATGAGCTATTAAAAAAAGCCTCTATCTCAAAAAAGAAAAGAGGCTTTTTAGTAATCAATGCCCTACTTCAAAAACCTGTCCAGCCAATCGTAGAATTCTCTGTGCCATAAAAGGCTGTTTTGCGGGCTTAGAATCCAGTGGTTTTCTGTCGGGAAGAGTACCATCCGGCTTTCAATTCCCAGGCGTTGGGCAACTGTAAATGCCTGAAAACTTTCGGTAACAGGAACGCGGTAGTCTTTTTCGCCATGAATAATAAGAATTGGAGTATCCCAGTTTTGTACATACAGGTGCGGTGAGTGTTCGTCATAACTAACCGGTCGCGGGTTTTCCCAATATGAGCCGCCCAAATCATAATTCACAAAGAACATTTCTTCGGTCGTACCATACATGGCTTCGAGGTGAAACACTCCGGCATGTGAGATAAAGGTTTTGAAACGATTACCGTGATTTCCGGCCAGCCAGAATACGGAATAACCGCCGAAACTCGCGCCAATCGCACCAAGACGTTCCTCATCTACAAAAGGCTCAGTTTTTACGGCGTCGATGGCGCTGAGCAAATCCTGCATGGCTTGTCCACCCCAATCACCGCTAATTTGGCGGTTCCATTCCTCTCCAAAACTTGGCAGGCCACGGCGGTTGGGCGCCACAACTATATATCCCGCATTAGCCATCACCTGAAAATTCCAGCGATAGGAGAAAAATTGACTGACCGTTCCCTGAGGGCCGCCCTGAGCATAAAGCAGCGCCGGATATTCTTTGTTTGGATCAAAATCCGGGGGATAAATCACCCATACGAGCATTTGCTTGTCATCTGTGGTGGTTATCCAGCGTTTTTCTACGTTACCCATGGTTATGCCTGCCAAGACTTCATCATTAATTCGGGAAAACGGAGTGATGCGACCATTTGAAGGCTCTATCCGTACCAACTCAACAGGGTATGACATCGCCATGCGTGCACCTAAAATAGTTGTTCCTCGCCGGTGCTCTACGATGGCAAAATCGGTAAAGTCATGGATGCCTTCAGTGACCTGCCGCACCGGTGGATAAGCAGCGCGGGCAGTCATATCAAGTTCAAAAATCTGAACTGTGGCTTCTTTTCCACTCAAAATATAAATCTTACGGCCATCGGGGCTCCATTTCGCGCTATTCATGTTCCCATCATAGCCAACGCTCAATTCACGAATATGGCCGCTATCAAGTGTAAGCTGCATGAGTCGGTAACGGTCAGATTCATACATGGGCGTAACCATGCGGTTCCAAATCATGCTCGTGCCATCCGGGCTGAAGGCCGGATAGAAATCGTAACCGGGATTCGGAGCGGTAAGATTGGTTGTACTACCATCATTCAGATTATACAGGTAAATATCGGAGTTGGTGCTGTAGGCTGCTTTTGTACCGGTTAGTTTTTTTGATGTGTAAGTAATCATTTCTCCGGATGGATGCCACGCAATCTGCGAGCTTCCGCCAAAAGGCTTGAGGGGCGTATCGTACGGTTCGCCATCCATGAGGTTTACGGCCTCGGCAATTTCACCATTTTCATAAGGAGCAATAAAAAGATGGCGGTAGGTTCCATCATGCCATGAATCCCAATGGCGGAACATGAGCCCGTCAATTAATCGAACCTCTGCTTTTGGGAATTCGGGATACAAATCAGCCGGACTCTTACCCACTTTTACGTGTTTGGTAAACGACAGATGCCTTCCCGTAGGACTATACATCACATTGCCGATGGGTTTATCGAAGGAGGTAACTTGCCTTGGATTACTTCCATCCGGATTCATTTCCCAAAATTGTCCACCGCGCATAAAGCCGATTTTGCGTCCATCAGGGCGCCAAACCGGGGCGGATGCTGAACGTTCATCGGTCAATTGAACAGCTTCGCGGCCATCAATA
>SLDG01000197.1 GCA_007125355.1 Balneolales bacterium
GAATATTGGGGAGATGCAGCCTCTTATACAGGCGAAACTTCTGTAATACAGCCTGTAATTCAACCGCTCTTTGGTTCAAAAAGCGATATCGAAGTTCTCGCGCTTTTCGCAACCGGAGAAATGAAAGAAGGCTACGATATCGTAATGGAATCATGGTCTGAAGTTGTAGGTAACAGAAGAGCGCTGAATAAGGTCATTCATGATGGCGTACACAACAGTTCCTTCAGCAAAGAATCTGTAGCGCTGCTTAGCGCATTCGGCAATAATGTTTCCGGTTATTTTGATGCAGTAAGTATCGCTGATGATGATATCGAATTGGTGATTAAACCCGATCCGAAATTATTTGACGGGCGTTTTGCCAACAACGGATGGCTACAAGAGTTACCTGAGCCGATTACCAAAGTAACGTGGGATAACCTCGCATTGATGAGCCCAACTACAGCCGCGGCTCTCGGTGTCGAAGAAAAGAAATTCGGTGTTACCGACTATGATATGGTGACGCTTAATGTAAACGGCAAAGAACTTGATATCGTAGCATGGATTCAACCCGGCCATGCTGATAACAGTATCACAATTTGGTCAGGTTACGGCCGCTCCGATGTAGGAAAAGTAGCCGATGATATTGGTAAAAATGTATTTGGCCTGCGCACTTCAGATTCTTCCATTACACATTCTATTGGTGTAAGTAAAATCGATCGCAGAACCTATCCGGTAGCGTGTGTTCAAAATCACCACGATATGGAAGGGCGCCCGATTGTACGGGAAGCTACGCTGACTGAGTACAAGGATAATCCTACTTTTGCTCCCGACAAGGTATATGTTCCCGGTCGCCGTGAAGATGGACAGGCGCCTAATTTATTCCAGGATTTTGTTTTCCCGGATCATCAGCCCCAATGGGCAATGGCCATAGACTTAAATGCCTGTACTGGTTGCGGCGTATGTACTATCGCTTGTCAGGCTGAAAATAACATTCCGGTAATTGGTAAGAGAGAAGTTAGAAGAAACCGCGAAATGCACTGGATCAGAACCGACCGTTATTACAACGGCGATAAAAAAGATCCGCAAGTTGTGCATCAGCCTATCCCGTGTATGCATTGCGAGCAGGCGCCTTGTGAATTGGTATGTCCGGTTGCTGCAACAACGCACAGTGACGACGGCCTGAATCAAATGACATACAACCAATGTATTGGTACCAGATATTGTGCGAACAACTGTCCGTTCAAAGTAAGAAGGTTCAATTTCTTCAATTATGCCAAAATTTATCTTGAGGGTGATACTGACCCTGAAGTTATTCAAATGGCAATGAATCCTGATGTATCCGTCCGGTTCAGAGGGGTAATGGAAAAATGTACATATTGTGTACAGAGAATTAACAGAGCTAAGATAGATACCAAAAACAAGACCGGTAATTCCATCAAGCCAAAAGATGGTTCTGTAGTTACCGCTTGTCAGCAGGCTTGCCCGACTCAGGCTATTACATTCGGTGATATTACTGACCCGAACAGCGTGATTTCCAAGACCAAAGCAAATGATCGCGATTACGTAATGCTTGAAGAACTTGGTATCAGGCCGAGAACGTCTTATCTGGCGAAACTGAGAAATCCAAATTCAAAACTGGCACGGAGCTAGTGTAAATATAATTCAATAAGAAACAATAGTTTAGATGAGCAATACGAGCGCTTACGTTAAAGAAGCCCCCCTTGTAAAGGGGAACCATACGTTTAGCAGTATAACGGCTTTAGTAGGGGATATTGTTGAAAAGCCTACTCCACTTTGGTGGTATATTGCTTTTGGCATATCGAACCTGGTGATGGCCATGATGTTTGTTATGGTAGGCTGGTTAATTTGGGAAGGAACCGGTGTTTGGGGTTTAAATAACACAGTAGCCTGGGGTTGGGCGATTATCAACTTCGTATGGTGGGTTGGTATTGGCCACGCGGGTACACTTATTTCAGCTATTCTTTTCCTGTTCAGGCAGGGATGGCGAACAGCGATTAACCGCTTCGCTGAAGCTATGACCATTTTTGCCGTAATGTGTGCGGGATTGTTTCCCGCTATCCACGTTGGTCGTATTTGGGTGATTTACTGGGTATTCCCATTGCCAAACCAAATGCAAATGTGGCCTAATTTTAACAGTCCGCTACTTTGGGATGTTTTCGCGGTATCTACCTACTTCACTGTTTCATTACTTTTTTGGTATGTGGGGCTTGTACCTGATTTTGCTACACTTCGTGACCGTGTAAAGAATAAACTGGCTGCTAAAATTTATGGTATTTGTTCACTCGGCTGGACGGGTGGTAACCGTCAGTGGCAGCATTACGAGAAATCATACCTGATTCTCGCTGGTCTCGCTACACCACTTGTACTTTCTGTACACACCATTGTATCATTTGACTTTGCCGTTTCGATTATTCCGGGATGGCACACTACCATTTTCCCACCATACTTCGTTGCCGGTGCTATCTTTTCCGGTTTTGCTATGGTAATGACGCTCATGCTCATTGCTCGTAAAATCTACGGCCTGAAAGATATCATGACGGACGACCACATGGAGAAAATGAACATCATTATTCTCGTTACCGGCTGGATGGTAGGTTTTGCCTACATCATGGAGTTTTTTATTGCATGGTACGGAGGCGTTGAATACGAGAAGTTCGCATTCGTAAACAGGGCTATTGGCCCTTACGCGTGGGCATATTGGATTATGATGTCATGTAACGTAATAGCGCCAAACTTCTTCTGGTTCAAAAAAATGAGACGTAGTGTAACCGTCTCCTTTATACTTTCAATAGTTGTAAATATTGGAATGTGGTTTGAGCGATTCGTAATTACGGTAACTTCGCTGGCACAGGACTTTATACCCGGTTCATGGGCGTATTACTCACCTACATATGTAGATGTGCTTACGTATGTCGGAACCTTCGGTTTCTTCTTCACTAACTTTTTGTTATTCCTTCGATTTATGCCGATGGTTGCTATCGCAGAAATAAAAATGGTGATGCCGCAAGCCGATGTGCATAATTACGATGAGAACGGCGAACTCTTAGAAGACAAACACTGAGAAACGATTTTTAAGGATAAAAACCATGAGTAAAGAAAGCACTCAAGAAAACAAAAAGCTGTTTGGTATGCTGGCAGAATTTGCCAACCCGGCAAAGCTTATGAAAGCTGCAAAGCTTACGAATAAGGCCGGCTACACCAAGTACGATGCTTACAGCCCGTTTCCAATTCATGGAATGGATGATGCTATGAGTCTTAAAGAGTCGAAACTCGGCTGGATTGTACTTAGCCATGGATTAGTTGGTTTTACCGGCGGACTAGCGCTTCAAATCTGGACAAACTCAATTGCTTATCCCATAAACATTGGTGGCAGGCCATTTATGAATTTGCCGGCTTATGTTCCTGTAACTTTTGAGTTAACTGTTTTATTAGCAGCTTTCGGAGCCGTTTTTGGTATGTTCTTTTTGAATAATATGCCACGGCACAATAATCCTCTCTTTAACTCAAAAAACTTTGAAAGAGCAACCGACGATAAGTTTTTTATTTGTATTGAGGCTGATGATTCTAACTTCTCAGAAGAAAAAACAGAAGCGTTCCTAAAGGAAGCCGGTGCTGTAACTATAGAAAAAGTTTACGATTAGAACGATAATACTATGAGATCTAACCGATTATTACATATCATTTCACTGCTTATTCTGGCAGTACTTTTAGGCGCTTGCAGAGGGCAACCATCAGACAAGCCGCCTATTCAGTTACAGCAAAACATGTACTGGCAGCAAAAATATAAAGCCTTTGAGCCAAACGATTTCTTCGATGATCGTAGAGCAATGCTGCTGCCGGTAGAAGGAACCATTCCCCGTGGGCACCTGCGTGGTGATATTCAAAGATATGAAGGTATACATGAAGATGGTTCATTCGTGAACCGTATTCCAATTCCTGTGGATCGTGCACTTTTAGAACGTGGACAGCAAATGTACAACATCACTTGTACTCCGTGCCACGGACTTGATGGTTTCGGAAATGGTATTGTTATTGGCAGGGGATACGTGCCACCGCCATCTTTCCATGAAGAGCGTATTTTAGATATGCCGGATGGAGAAATTTACAGTGCAATTTACAATGGTGCGAACAGTATGCCTTCTTTCCGCAGATTAGTAAAACGTGCAGATGATCGATGGGCGATTGTCGCTTATATCCGTGCACTTCAGGTTAGCCAATCGGCAACCGAAGAAGATCTGACAATCATTGGTATGGATCCGGCTTCAATTGGTTCTTCTGCCGGAAATGAAATGGCATCAAATTAATAAAAATTGATTTAGACAGATTCAAATGGCAAATATCAAATTAACAGATAGCTTAGAATTCCCGGATAGTGCAAGTCCAATGCGCTTGTTAATATCTGTTGGGGTAGTGGGGGTAATAGCAAGTTTAGTAGGGGTTGTTGTTAACACAGAGCAGTTCCTGTTCTCGTATCTTTTCAGCTTCTCCTTTTTTATAAGTATCGCTCTGGCTTCTATGTTTCTGGTGATGGTTCATCATATAACAAGATCAAGCTGGGGTGTGACTTTACGCCGGATTCCGGAGACTTTTTCATCCTACATTTGGGTATTTGTCCTTTTATTTCTGCCAATCCTTTTTGGGATGGAAACCCTCTATTCATGGACACAAGAACAGTACAGCTGGTTTTATGAGGGCTTAAGAGAGCATAAAAGCCCATATCTGAACACAACCTTCTTTATTATTAGAAATGTCATTTATTTCTCTATTTGGTCTTATTTGGGATACAGCCTGTACAAGTACTCCATCAAAATGGATGAAACCGGCGATTGGGGTATCGATACAACACTCAGAAAAATAAGTGCGCCCGGCATTTTCTTCTTCGCGTTTACACTTGCATTCGCTTCTTTCGACTGGATTATGTCCTTAAATTTCGACTGGTTCTCTACCATGTTTGGTGTTTATTTCTTTGCCATGTCGTTTCAGGCACTTTTTGCTATTCTTATTCTGATGTCACTTTATCTGAGAAGACAAGGTTTATTGCTAAACACAATCACACGATCTCATATTCGTGACCTTGGCGGCTGGTTGTTCGGCTTCTCGGTGTTCTATGCTTATATAGCATTCAGCCAATTTTTCCTTATTTATTATGCAAATATCTCTGAGGAAATTCTATACTACACTGCAAGATTCGAAGGAAATTGGGAAATACTGGCATTTATCTTTTTATTTGGCAGATTTATAATTCCGTTTATTCTTCTGCTTCCAAAGAAATCTAAATCGAACTACAAACTGCTCTTTGCTGTTTCTACTCTCATAGTGTTTTCCCATTTGGTGGAATTTTACTGGCTCGTGATGCCTCCGCTGCACAGCAGTTTTAGTTTCCATTGGTTAGATTTAGCTACATTCCTTGCATTTGCGGGTATTTTTATGGGCATGTTCTTTTACTTCTTCAAGAGACAGAGCATGATACCTAAAAACGATCCAAAACTGCAGGAATCCTTAAGTAAACACTGATTATATCCGTTAACTGTATGCAAACCGGTAAGCCCAAAAAAACAGAACCAGATTATTTTGAGATAGTCGACCAGTCAGTTCAGGACTCCGTAAATGAAGGAGTAATGGACGACAAGTTGAGTATTTGGTTAATCACTAAATGGACGCTTGTCATTTCAATTGTTGTTGTTATTCTTTGTGCGATTGCTTTCAATCTCTATAAGTACAACAAATTTCAAAAAGAATTCTCGCAAGCCGTAAATACGGAATACAGAGAATTACAAAATATGAGGCAAACGAGTCTCACTAATTTATCATCAAAAGAACAACGGGAAGACGGTACCTTCCGCATTCCTGTAGAAGATGCGTTTTCTGTTGTTATTGAAAACTACAACGAATAAAAAACTTGCTAAACAGATTCAACATATTATTAATCTTATTGATTGGTATCATTCAGTTGGTTCCCGCAGTAGCGCTTGACCGTATACAGCAAAATGCTGATATGCTCAGAGAGATTGGCGTTGTTGAAAAACTGGGTGATTACATACCCTTAGACCTCACATTTGTAAACGAAAAAGGCGAAGAGGTTACTCTTCAGTCATACTTCGAAAAAGGAAAACCTGTATTACTAAATCTCATTTATTTTGAATGTCCAAGTATTTGCAGCCTCATTCTAAATGGAGTTGCAGATGGATTAAAAGATTTAAGGTGGACGCCCGGCAGGGAATTTCAGGTAATTACGGTGAGTATTGATCATGAAGAAGATCACATTCTTGCAGCGCAACAAAAAGAAGCCTACATAGAGGCACTCGGTCGTCCCGAGGTTGCCGATGGCTGGCATTTCCTTACAGGTGAAGAAGATCAAATCAGAGCATTGGCAGATGCCGTTGGTTTTAACTTTAAATGGAGCGAAGAAGCGCAGGAATACTTGCATGGTTCAGCAATTATGTTCTTATCTCCTGAGGGCAGAATTTCACGTTACTTAGGCGGTGTGATGTATTCTGAACTCAACATCAGAAATGCACTTTTTGATGCTGCCGATGGCCGGGTTGGTTCAGCTATGGAGAGAATCATGCTGTATTGTTTCACTTTCGATCCTGATTCAGGTTCATATGCTCCTGTAGCTGTCAGGATTATGAAGGTCGGCGGAGCTGCTATATTGCTCGTGCTTGGTTTGTTTATAGGAATTTTCCTTTTCAAGGAACGCAGAAGTACCCCCAAAGAATTACGATTCGAAGATTAATGCTTTAAAACTACATGGAATATTTAACTAATTTCTTTCTCCCATCAGCTGAATCTACCTACGCGACGCAGGTAGATGCACTGTTCCATTTTATCAATATTGTGAGTTTGATACTGTTGGTCGGTATTACATTTGCAATTGTATATTTTTCAATTAAATACAGAAGAAAATCTCAGGAAGATACAACTCCTGTAATCACGCACAACACGACCTTAGAGGTAACCTGGACGGTTATCCCACTTATACTTATTCTTATTGTATTTGGCTGGGGATTTAAGGACTTCGTTGAAATGCGAACCCCACCGGGCGATGCTTATGAAGTACACGTAACGGCGTATTCCTTTGGCTGGGATTTTGAATATCCAAATGGAGTCGTTTCTGCAAACACTTTGTATGTGCCTGAGCAAACTCCCATCAGGTTACTTATGCGAGCCAGAGAGAACGATGTGTTACACTCTTTCTTTGTGCCTCAGTTCAGGTTAAAACAAGATTTGATACCCAACAGAGTAACAACAGCTTGGTTCGAAGCTAAACGAACTGGTGAGTTTGTCTATTTCTGCACAGAATACTGCGGAGCCGGGCACTCAATCATGAACGGTCTTGTTAAAGTACTTTCTCAGGAAGATTTCGATGCCTGGTTAGAAGAAGAAGCAGGTCGCGACCTTGATGCACTTCCACTTGCTGAGTTGGGACGCATCACATTTACATCTGCCGGTTGTGCCGGATGCCACTCTTTGGATGGGAGTTCGAGAGTAGGCCCAACTTTCCAGGGGCTTTACATGGCAGAAAGACAATTTACAGATGGGACCTCAAGAATAGCCGACGAAGAGTATTTACTTGAGTCCATCATTTATCCTCAGCGACAAATTAATGTTGGTTATCCGAATAATATGCCCACCTTCTACGGTGATACACTTTCGGAACGTGAGTTAGCAGGATTAGTAGAATTTATAAAGGAGCTACAATAGAATATGGAACAAGCATCATTAAACGCAAAAAAACTAAAAGTTCGTTATTTCGATATTGACGAAAATCCCAGCGAGCATTATCTGAATGCCGAAAAAGGATTGAAATCATGGCTTTTGACAGTTGACCACAAGCGTATTGGTTTGATGTACCTCGCTTCGGTCATTCTATTCTTCTTCGTGGGTGGAGTTCTCGCAGTAGTTTTAAGAACAGAGCTGTTTACGCCTACAGAAAACCTGATGAACGCGGATACCTACAACCGTATCTTTACGCTTCACGGGGCCATAATGGTGTTTCTGTTCATTATTCCCTCTATTCCTGCCGCCTTAGGTAACTTTTTGTTACCCATGATGCTCGGGGCTAAGGATGTAGCCTTCCCCCGGCTTAACCTCGCGAGTTTCTATATTTATTCAGTTGGTGCAATATTCGCTCTGATATCTCTTGCAGTAAACCCAATTGATACAGGGTGGACATTCTACACTCCTTACAGTATACAAACGGGTTCGGCTGTTATTCTCATAACCCTCGGGGTGTTTATAATGGGTTTCTCCTCCATTCTTACGGGGATGAATTTCATTGTAACCATCCACAAATTGAGAGCTCCGGGATTAACATGGGGTAAATTACCTCTGTTCATCTGGGCGATGTACGCCACATCTATCATTCAGGTACTTGCTACACCCGTACTTGCGATTACGCTTGGATTATTGATTATGGAGCGTTTCCTTGGTATCGGTATTTTTGATCCAGCTCTCGGCGGAGATCCGGTACTGTATCAGCACTTTTTCTGGTTCTATTCGCATCCCGCAGTTTACATCATGATTGTACCTGCTTTTGGGGTGATTTCAGAAGTTATATCAACCTTCTCAAGAAAAACAATATTCGGCTATTGGGCTATTGCGATGTCGAGTTTGGCTATTGCTTTCATTGGTTCGTTAGTATGGGGTCACCATATGTTTGTTTCTGGTCAAAGTGAGCTGTCAACGGTAGTATTCTCATTCCTCACATTCTTTGTCGGTATACCGACCGGTATTAAAATATTTAACTGGCTTGCAACCATGTACAAGGGCTCAATTGATATGAAAACCCCTATGTTGTACGCTATGATATTCTTGTTCTTGTTCACCATTGGTGGTGTTACAGGCATTATGCTTGGAGCCATTTCAGTAAACGTGCATTTACATGATACCTATTACGTTGTTGCTCATTTCCATTATGTAATGATGGGTGGTACCGTAATGGCGTTCCTTGCCGGTATCCATTTTTGGTGGCCAAAAATGACCGGGAAAATGTATAGTGAGTTTTGGGGAAGAATTGCAGCTGTAATTATTTTCATCGGATTCAATGTTACCTTCCTGCCACAGTTCATTATGGGTAGTCAGGGTATGCCAAGACGCTACTTCAATTATATTGAACAGTTTCAGTCTATGCATCAGCTGTCAACCATAGGTTCGTATCTACTGGGTATTGGATTCCTTATCATTGGTGCTTATCTGCTTCATTCTTTATTCAGAGGGGAAAAAGCAAGTTCAAATCCATTCGGATCAAGAACACTCGACTGGATGACTTCATCACCACCGGCACATCATAACTTTAACTACACGCCTGTAGTTTATAATGGCCCTTACGACTTCCATAAACCAATTGCCGACTTTACGATTGGTATTGCAGGATCAGATGAGCATCATGGCCATGGTGAAACGGTTAAAGCAGATAAAGCAGAAGCATAATTAAAATCGCAAATAATAAGAAGCATAAATAAAGATATATATGGCTCAAGCTTCAAGTATTAACAAATCGAGGGTTCAGCATCATTTTATGAATGCTGAGCAACAATTCAGTTCTTCCAAACTGGGGATGTGGTTGTTTCTATTTACGGAGATAATGTTCTTTGGGGGATTATTCGTTGCCTACATTATATACCGCTCCTGGAATCCTGAGTTATTTACAATGGCAGCAACCCAATTAGATACAATGCTTGGAGCCGTCAATACAGTGGTTCTGATTGGTAGTTCTCTTACCATTGCGCTTGCTATCAGGTCTGCTCAGTTGAATGATACCAAGAAAATATTCTATTATCTTCTTTCTACTATAGCACTTGCTACTGTATTCCTGGTGATTAAATATTTTGAGTACACCGCAAAGTTCGATGTTGGAATACTTCCCGGTGCTATGTACACATTTGAGGGAATAGACCACCCTAAAGCAAATATTTTCTTTAGTATTTATTACATGATGACCGGCCTCCACGGATTGCACGTTCTCATTGGTATAGGTTTGATGCTTTGGCTTTTAGTCAGGGTGAAAGCAGGGGATTACAGTAGTGAATATTATACGCCTGTTGAGATGACTGGCCTTTATTGGCACATAGTGGATATCATTTGGATATTCCTGTTCCCATTAATGTATCTGATTGATTAGCGAAATTAAAAACCGATAAAATTTTCTTACCATGAGTGGACATCACATAATTCCTTTAAAAGTGCTTTTGAATACCACTATTGCACTTTTAGCCCTAACTATTGTTACTGTAGGCGTTTTCTACCTCGACATTCCCGCGCCATTTGATGTTGTTGTTGCAATTATTCTGGCATCGTCAAAAGCAACCATCGTTGCCATGTTCTTTATGGGATTGTACTATGATGATAAATTCAACACAATAGTTTTAATCTTTTCATTGATATTCCTGTTAGTATTTGTAGGTATCACCCTGTTAGATACGTTGTTCAGAGATTCAACTATGGCTATTTGGTAAAAAAATACCAACTCAAATTATAAAGTCACTCATTTTTATGGGTGACTTTTTTATTGAATATATTTTAGCTCTGTCGGATTATGTATCAATTTATATTGATATTCACTCCATGGTTTATAATTTCATCTAATTACTGCTTCCGATGAAATCCCACAAAAACTAAAATAAACATGGGGATGAGTAACATAGAAGATACGCCAAGATGTAAGACCTGAAATGACCTTGGTAGCCCGCCATAAGCCAACACAACACCAATAATAATTTGCAACAACACCAGCCCAAGAGCAATGTGAGATAATTTTCTGATATGGCCGAATATGTTGTTCTTCCTCACAAACCAAACTAATCCACCACTGAGGAAGAGAATTGTCCATGAGAATGTTCTGTGGATTTCATCAATTAAACCAACCTGATCCAGCCATATTGAGCGGTCTAAAGTTTTATCAACGGCATCGAGAGCTTCTCTTACCTGTGAACCAAGCAGAATCTGTACTGCGGTTACGATTACAAGAGGTACTGTAATCCATAGCATTTTTTTCTGCTGCTCTTTAGATATTGAAAACGTATATTTATGTTTGAGTGTTTGCCATCCGAGAAATACCAAAGTCCCGAAAATGATCATAGCCAGGAACATATGCAGCGTAATCATACTTTGTTCGAGAGCACTAAGCACCACCTGTCCACCTAACCAAGCCTGAAATAGAACCAAAGCCAAAACCAGCCATGAAACAAAAGTAACGGTTTTATCTTTTTTGAAGTATGAGATCGAGAAAATGGCTGTCAGCAGGCTTAGTAAACCAACCAGCGCGCCAAACAAACGGTTTACGAATTCAGTCCATGTATGCATGGCATTGAATGCTTCGGGGTCGAAGCCGGTGGGAAGGTCAGCTGCTGATGTTGGTGGTACCAGTAAGCCAAAGCAGAGAGGCCAATCGGGACACCCTAAACCCGCCCCGGAAGCCCGCACGAGCCCACCGATAAATATCAATAAAAGAGTAGCAGAAATAGTAGCAATTACGAGGTGTGGATAATACTTTTCAAACATGCGCTAAGAATTAAATAATTATGTGCTTTTAGAAGTGTGTGAAACGGATAAATTTGTAATGTGAGCTAAAAAAATAATGACTATCAAAAATACGTAAAACAGAGAACAGAATTGTTGTCAAAAGCGTTTATCTGATAACAAAAGAACATCTTTTCCTAAACCCAATAAATCACAGATTTATTAGATTAAACAGCTTTTTTAACAAATAAAACACCAATTCTCTGCCATAGTTTTGATGATTATTTCGTAAATTATCGGGCATATTTTCTAAAACCATTATTTCCTGTTTTTTAATGAAGCTGACCGAGCAAAAAACGCTACAGAAAACTCTCGTACCTTCGGTAATCTCAGATTATTTCGAACTTACAAAACCCGGTATTACCCTATTAGTTCTGGCGAGTATGGGTATTGGTTTTTTATTGGGTTCAGCCGGTGCCATCGATTATGTAATCCTTTTTCATGCAGTTATAGGAACCGTTTTAATTGCTGCCGGTACAGCTGCTCACAATCAGTACATTGAGCGCGACCTCGATAAATTAATGCTTCGTACAAGCAAAAGACCTCTGCCAATGGAGCGTATTAGTCC
>SLDG01000314.1 GCA_007125355.1 Balneolales bacterium
AACTGACCGCCTTCTGTGTACCGCGTACGGGATTCGAACCCGTGCTACCGCCGTGAAAGGGCGGCGTCCTAGGCCCCTAGACGAACGCGGCATAAATATAATAGGAGGGAGCCCAATGGGAATTGAACCCACGGCCTCCAGGGCCACAACCTGGCGCTCTAACCAACTGAGCTATGGGCTCCGTAAACTACATAATGAACAATATTTCGGCAATAACAGCCGGATGTTGTACCGCGTACGGGATTCGAACCCGTGCTACCGCCGTGAAAGGGCGGCGTCCTAGGCCTCTAGACGAACGCGGCATAAGACTATATAACCGAGGCGACAGGCGGATTCGAACCGCCGTAAAAGGTTTTGCAGACCTCTGCCTAGCCACTCGGCCATGTCGCCAAAATTGTGATATGTACGCCCGTCAGGACTCGAACCTGAAACCTACTGCTTAGAAGGCAGTTGCTCTATCCAGTTGAGCTACGGGCGCTCACTATAATCAACAAAAAAAAAGAACCAAATTGTCGGGGCGACAGGATTTGAACCTGCGACCCTCTGCTCCCAAAGCAGATGCGCTACCGGGCTGCGCTACGCCCCGAACTACTAACTCTTTAGAGAAATTAGCAAGACTTCAAATATACGTTTATAAAGAATTTTTAGCAATAAAAAATTCCGGTTTTGGTTGGTTTATTTTTTCGATGGATAATTGAGTAGTTTAGAGGTTTTGAAGTTTAGGGGTTGAGGAAGTTGAAAGCCTCCAGCTTAGTACTTTTAGCCTTCTCAAACCCTCAACCTCTCAATTTTTATTCCCCTAAACCAATAATCCCACAAAAATCTGTTTCTCTCTTTATTTTGCTATATCTTACTATGATGCATCCTGTTTAAATATTTCTTAGGCAGGCTCGTTAAAGTCAAATACATTCATAAAATTTCAGCTCCATGATATATCGTTTCAAAACTCTCTTAAGTTTATTGTTCATCTTTTTGTTATCGAGCAGTTATATCCACGCGCAGATAAATGTGGGTGGAACTCCATTTAGTTTCAAAGAAACCATAAGCCTTCAATCCCAAAATATCCCAATCATCGAAATGGAGCATGTGGATGTAGATGCTTTGCTTAAAGAGGATATGATTACTCCCGAAGAACCTCAGCCAATGAGATTCGGACAGAATCTGGAGGTCAATATCAATCCTGATAATGCTGGTGTTTGGGAAGAAATGCATGGCCATAATGTTTGGCGTGTGGGTATCAGCAGTCCTGGTGCAGTGAGTATTAACCTGAAATTCGATGATTATCACCTGCCGGAAGGAGCCAGACTGTTTATTTACTCTGCCGACAGGACAGATGTTATAGGAGCTTTTACCAGCCACAACAATCAGATAGACAGAGTTTTTGCAACCGGGCTGGTTTTTTCTGATACCATTTTTATTGAGTATATAGAGCCTTTAAATCCGGAGTTTCAGGGGTCATTGAATCTTTCAAGAGTTACGCATGGGTATCGAAATGTGGGTGAATTTGGTAAATCTTTCGGAAGTTCTGGTTCCTGTAACTTAAACGTAGCTTGTCCGGAATCAGATGGATGGGAAGATCAGATTCGCTCGGTAGGTATGATGCTTGTAGGTGGAAGCGCATGGTGTACCGGTGCTCTGATTAATAACACAGATAATGATAGCAGGCCTCTGTTTTTGTCGGCAAATCATTGTTTTAGGGACCCAAGTTCTTTGGTATTTTGGTTTAACTGGCAGAGCGAAACATGTGGGAATCCCTCAACGTCACCTTCACGAGACGTCATGTCGGGCTCCGTTAGCAGAATGAGACACAGCCCAAGCGATGTATGGCTGCTTGAGTTCAATCAGGATATTCCGCTTGATTACGAAGTGTATTACTCAGGATGGAACAGAACCGATGCCGCTTCAATTGATGGCTACATTGCGGGTATTCATCACCCAAGAGGGGATATTAAAAAATTCAGCTATAGTAATGATGGGGTTGTTACAGCTTCGTATCTTGGCGGGCCGAATTCCGGTTCTACTCATTGGCGTGTGACCTGGGATGGCGGTACTACCACCGAGCCCGGTTCTTCTGGATCACCAATTTTTGATTCAAACCAAAGAATCATTGGGCAGTTACATGGTGGATATGCTGCATGTGGTAATACTCAACCTGACTGGTACGGCCGTATGGATGTTTCATGGACCGGCGGAGGGTCGCCTGCAACCCGTTTAAGCGATTGGCTTGATCCGCTTGGAACCGGAGCTATGGAGATAGATGGGTTTGATCCGTTAATGGTAGATTTGCCAGATACAGATGCCCAACTTGCCGCGATTCTTTCGCCTACCGGGTCATACAGTACCGGGGAGGAGATTACTCCGGTTGTTCGTATCCGAAACAGGGGAGAGAATGACATTACCCAAGCTACGGTATCTTACACCATAAATAATGGTACTCCTGTAAGTGTAAATTGGACGGGCACGCTCGAAAGTTTACAAACAGAAGAAATTGAATTTCCTTCGTTCACAGCTGTGAATGGAACCTACGAATTTACCGCTACTGTAGATGTGGCAGGTGATGAAGACCCTGAGAATGATACTTTGACAACCACATTTATTGTCGCCGATGAAATCTTTTTTGAAGATTTTGATGAATCAGACGGATTGCCTGAAGGCTGGACTATCACCGATAATGAGGGCAACAACCAAGCATGGGTGGTTGGTCAAAACGGCACTCGAGGCTTACCGGCATCATTTGGTAATTACGCTTATTTAGACAGTGATGCTTTCGGTTCGGGAAACTCTCAGGATTCTGATATTATTTCTCCGGCATTGGATCTTTCAGATTATGATGCCATAACTTTAGAATTCGACCATTATTTCAGACAGTGGCAGTCCTCTGTGGCGAGTGTACATTTTAGCACGGATAATGGTTCTACATGGACTCAAATTGCAGAGTGGACTTCAACCACATCAAATCCACAGGCTTTTGCGCAGGTAATCGAAGGCGCTGCAGGCCACGCGCAGGTAAAATTCAAATGGAATTATGTTGGGAATTTTGACTGGTACTGGAATGTTGATAATATAAGAGTGAGCGGTAGCATTGCGGCAGTAGAAACAGCCATGGTTCAGGTGCTGCATAATTCTGCTGATCCTACGCTCGATAATGCAGCATTATATATCAATGGGTCGCTTCATAGTTCATCTTTTGGATATCTGGATTCTACTCCATTATTTCAGCTTGAAGCCGGAGCAGATCATCTGTTTGAAGTTCATGAT
>SLDG01000274.1 GCA_007125355.1 Balneolales bacterium
CTCCGTGGTTCAAAATCAAAAAATTTCATAATCAAAGACGCACCAGTTTTTCTTGCACAGGCATGGCGATAATGTTAATTTCCTTTCCTTTTGTTCAGGATACTGCAAATCAGCAAATTCTGAATTTCTACTTCAAATTTTCTGATGTCAAAACCCGAATCTTTACTATCAGCTTTCAGCAATAAACGGCTTAGTGTTGTTCCTGTGATAACCGGAGGCGTTTTTCTGTATTTGATGGCCACATTGGCGCTTGAAACACAGGAAACAGGCGAGCGGATGGTGTTGGCAAGATATCTGAATTTTGTGCTTTGTGGTTTTTTCGCGTTTGTCATCCCGCATCTGAAATTCCCCGATAACCGCAGTTATTTGCTAAAAAGACTGAACTTTAACGGCAAGCAACTAACACAGTACACCATCACAAATCTGTTTCCTTTGTTTGGCTTAATCGCGACCGGATTTTTTATAATCGCTTTTTTCGATATCACCTCGCCTTCCAACGACCTTGCTGGTAAAGCTCTGATTTTTGTTTACGGGACGGTTTTTTCTATTGGAACCGGCCTCACTGCTATGTACCATTACTCGACCATCGGCAGGAAAAGTCAGGAGTGGCAGGAAGGCAAAAAAGGCGAAAAAATGATGTCCTCCATGAAACAGGTCGGAGCTATTCCGTCGGTGCCGCCGGGCAGTTTTCCATCCCTCCTAACCACAACTTCACTGACCACCATTTGTATGCTCGCGGTTGTGGGTGGTGCGTATATTGGACAAATTTCTGGCTTGCCGGTAATTGAACTTTTGCCCGCTGTTCTTTTATTAGCATATTCCGGAGGTAAGTTCATATCAAAAACCGCAATATTTGATGCGCATTTCTACCAAACCAATGCATTTTACAGCGAGCTTTTCCTGAATCCCAGAGCCGTAGCGGAAGGACGGGCTCCATTGGCATACGAATCCCTGTATTGGGTTCCTGCTCGCTGGAAAACCGGTGCTTGGTTCAGCCTCTTACAACTCGACCGCAAACAGCCGATGGGACGTCTGCTTATTGTCGCGCATTTAGTCCTTTGGCTTCTGTTCTACTCCGGCTTAAGCGATACCGTAATTTTCGTCTTTATTTTGTTGATGATTATTGGCAAATGCATGGCGCTTTACCGGCTCATCAGTAAACCGTTCGCTCCTCTGCTTTTCCAGTATAAAATGCTGCCGCCGGCTGACTGGATTGTCGTTCGCTTTTTTGTAAACCTGAGGTGGATTCCGCTGCTTGCTTTAAGCCTGTGGCTCGTTTCTCTGTTTTCAGCAAGGGTAGATTCCGGCTTTATACTCTACTGGCTAACGATTGATGTCATCATTTCCGCGGTTACCGCCATACTATTCACTATTTTACACGAATTCCGAATCAAAACGGCCTATGCCTGAAGCTTTAAAAATAGAATCTGTCAGCAAGCGATACAATCAGGGTAAATACATTATACGTGATTTCAGCTATACATTTGAGCCCGGAACCGCAACTGCCCTTACCGGCCCGAACGGCTCCGGAAAAACCACCTTGCTACGCCTAATCACCACTACGGCTTTCCCAACATCCGGACATATTTTTTACGGGGATGTCGACATCCACATAAAACCGCATCAGTATCTTTCTCATACCGGTTTTGCTTTTGAGAGCGGGGATTTACCGCAATTTGCCAACACAAACGAGTTGCTCGAAGCCATGCTGCGCAGCAGGAATATGTGGGATGACGGGAGTCCGGCCGAGATCAACGAACTGCTGAAAATGCTCGAATTAGACGACCGCAGAGAAAACCTGATTGGAACCTACTCAAGCGGAATGATGCAAAAAACGCTGATAGCGGCTACGTTGGTTACCAATCCCGATTTAATCATTTTAGATGAACCCTTCCGCGCACTCGACACCGAAACCAGGGATACACTCACGTCCTATCTCATAAAACAAAAACAGAGCGGCAAAACCATTATTATCGCCTCGCATTTGCCTGAAATTATCGAAAAACTGTGTGATAAAACTCTTGGATTTCCTTTGGATGGGGATTGAAAGATTCGATCTGGTAGACACCTGGTAACATGGTAAAAACCTGGTAGAGACGCGATGAATCGCGTCTCTACGGTGCAATAGGCGTACTGATTCATGTAAAGGTATTTCTTTGGATGCAGATTGAACGATTCAATATGGTTAGAGGCATGGCAACATGGCAAAGACGCGATGAATCGCGTCTCTTCGGTGATTGAGGGCACATTCATGGGTGGTCGTTTCCAAAATGACTGGTTTTTGGATTTTTGGGATATACGTTCAAAAATACCTGATGAACAATCCGGGATAATGAAAAATTAAAATCGCAGTCTCATTTGCTAAAAAACGCAGTTTCAACTACATTGTAGGAATTATTTAACTAAAACATTGATCGGCTAAAAACATCTCCTTACTCATGATTCGTTATATTCTATTTCTAATTTCTATTATTCTACTTTTCAACATTAATACAGCTGCTGCGCAGGACAATGCCCCTTACGTGAAATTTTCAGGGGGGATTTGTGATTAATGATCAACCGCAGGATTTTAGTGATTTCTGGAGTATGGGATGGCAAGGCCGCACCGCTTATGGTGTTCCTCTAACCTTGCTTGTCAGCGCTGAATTCGAAGTAGGTTTTCATCATTTTTCTTTTGATGAAGGTGCTTTTCTGGAGGCATTGGGGGTTGAACCCGGTTTATTTGCAATCGAAAGTGGCGCTATCCAAATTTATACAGCCTTTTTGAATGGAGTGGTACACTATACAGATGAGGGTGCTTTCAGGCCTTTCTTAAAAGCCGGTGGAGGACTGTTTGTTACAAGAGAAGATGATCTCTTTATAGTTGACGGAAATGACGAATCTTTTGCACTTTTTGGCGAAGACCTGGTAGATTATTCTTTTGGTTTTCAATTATTAGGGGGATTTGATTACTACCTCAATGACAGAACAGCTGTTTTTCTGCATGCAGGCATCATGCAAGGATACCCCGGAGGTGATTTAATCAGAACCTACCCGGTAAATATTGGAGTTAAGCTTGCTGTTAATTAAGAGCTTCAATCTGCACTTGTTGTTTTGTGGGTTATTACGGACTTTTTTAGGGTGGTGCTGAAAAATATTTTTCAGAGCAGGTAACAAATCCCAAAATAAGACGTAATTCTATGCAACTCATTTTCGGATATTTGGACAGATCATTGATTTAGTCCAAAATCATGCATTTCACATTAACCCAAAACAA
>SLDG01000119.1 GCA_007125355.1 Balneolales bacterium
CCTGTTTCGTGGTGGAAAACGGTAACATTAAAGCGGTAGAACATTCCATCCCAATCCACCGGGCCTTCGAATGTCCAAACACCGTTTTCTGAAGGTTCTGTAGTTATTTCTTCTACGGGATTTTTATCACTGTCATACAGCTTAAGCGACAATTCCTGAGCTGTAGGCGCCCATACAGTCAAGCGTATTCCAGCGGGATGATATTCGGGGCCAAGCGTGCCGTCATATGCATAAAACTGATCGATTACGCCGGGAAATTGTACTCTTGTGGCGCTAACGAGTTCCCCCATTTCATTAAATGCCGCAGCCACTATTTGACCTTTTATGGCTTCAGAGACTATATCTCTGTCAGCTTCTACCGTATAAACCGGCCATGATGCAATGTGTGGATATTTTGCCGCCTGCTCTTCGGTTAATTCAGCCGGAACACTTGCGGGGATGATTGTGCCACCTGTGATTTCGCCATCGGTTATGGTAATATCGGCGTTGTGAGAATAACGAATCTCTACGGTTACGGCGTTTTCTCCGGCATCCCAGATAAGCCTGTCAGCTTCAATCCAATGGGCAGAGGCGCCCTCGAATGTTACGGATTCTTCAGAAAAAAACGCTGAGCAAGAGGTAAAAAGAATTATTAGCAGGGGTAGTGCTGCACATTGAAGAAGTTTTTTCATAGCTAAGTACATTTTGCGGTGTTGAGGGAAATCCACATGTTTAATTAAAACATGCGGATTTGACTGCAAAACGATCTTAAACAGTCGTGGCTTTGCAGTCTGAAGTTGCGAAAACGGTTTTTAAAAGACCTGTCAGGTTTTAAAGATTGCTCCTAAAAAATAGAATAAGATATCTAAAAACCTGACAGGTCTGCTGAAAATCAGCATGAATGTAGCACAAATATAAATCAAGGAGCGGCTGCGGTGGCGGCTTCACTTACTGCAAAAAAGCTGTTTAGCATAGACATTACGTCACCAACCATCACGCCAAAGTACAGAGTAAGTCCTGCCAAAAGCACTAATGAAACTGAGTAAACCAATTTAGGCTGAATTAAAGTTACTACTTCCTTCGGCTCTCTCATGTAGAGATAGACCATAACACGCAGGTAGTAATAAGCACTTGCGGCGCTGGCAAGTACACCAATTACAACAAGGGCGATAAGTCCCGCATCTACAGCCGCAGCGAATACAAGCAGTTTTGCGTTAAATCCGGCCGAGATTGGAATTCCTGCAAGTGAAAATAAAAATATGGACAACAAAACGGCCATTATCGGCTGCTGATAGCCGAGCCCTGAATAACTTTCTACGTTATTAAAATGCACATCGTGATTCTTTTCATAGTATGCAATCACCCCGAATGCACCAACATTCATAAAGGTGTATGCAAGCAGATAGAACAATACCGCACTGTAGGCTTCAACTGTTCCGGCGGCAAGCCCTACAAACAGATATCCAACATGTGCAATGCTTGAATACGCAAGCATTCGTTTCACATTATCCTGAACCAGGGCAACCACGTTACCGAGAATCATGGTCATTATGGCAATTACACTAAATGTACCAACAAGCTGCTCAGCTGCAAAAGGAAGAGCTCTTTCCAGTACAAGGACAAGGGCAACAAAAGTAGCAGTTTTAGCAGCAGTAGCCATGAACGCGGCTATCGTAGTAGGTGAACCAGTGTACACATCCGGAGTCCACATATGAAACGGAACTGCGGAGACTTTAAAGAAAAACCCGACCATCAACAAAGAAACGCCTCCCCAATAAATCAAACCGCCATCGGTGAATGCACCAATTTCTTCTAATCTGGTATAGCCTGTAGCACCGTAGAGAAGTGCAATCCCATAGAGGAAAAATCCTGTAGAAAACGCACCCATGATAAAGTATTTGAGTGCCGATTCAACGCCAAGACGCTTATCCCTAATGATACCTGCCAATGCATACAAACAAATGGACATGGTTTCGAGTCCTACGAATACAGTAACAAGGTCGTTAGCCGTGGCTAATGTTATCATACCAACCGTACAGAACATTAACAGCGGATACACTTGTGGAAAATTATGCTTAACTCCAATCAAATAATCGTGTGTAAGAATTACCGTAAAAAAAGCTCCAAAAACAACGATAAATGTACCATAAGCAGCAGTTCCTCCTGAGAGCGCCATCCCACTAAACAACTCGCTTCTCTCTGCAAAGAAGAGATCATGAGTGGCTACAACGAGCGCAAGCCCAAGAAATATCATGGTTGTGCTGTAAATTGTGCGGGATTTCACCTTGTATCCATCCTGCATCATTACAACGAGGCCGCCAATAGCTACAATTGCGGCGGGTAAATAATTCATTAAATCGTTGAGAATTTCCATTCGATATTACTTTGCGATATTATCAATTTGTTGTGCCAGTTGTATATCTTTTTCGGTCACTTTATTACCGGCATCATGCGTAGAAAGGGTAAGTTCTACCCGATTGTACACATTTTTAATTTCAGGGTGATGCATCTGATCCTCGGCCTCAAAACCGACAGACACCAAAAACGACATAGCTTGTCTGAAATCAGAAAAAGTAAAACTCTTGCTGATGCTGTCATTTTTGAATTCCCAGCCTTTGAGCTGATTCAAAGATTCTTTTAATTGTGTTTCATTCAATGGCTCAACGCTCATTTTCCTGCTCCATTAATTCAACAATGTCTGGTGTGATATCATAAAGTTTCGATGCCCATCCCGGTAATTCAGAAGGATTGGCAGCTTGTAAGATTGCATTCCTTTTTTCCTCTGATTCTGTGAGGATTACATTCACCTGATGCTCTGAAAATTGCGTAAAGTGTGTCGGCCTGATTCCGATCCAAACGATGAATATCATTACTGGAACGAGTAACCCGATTTCACGGGCATTGAGGTCTTTAAGGGATTTATTTTCTTCGTGCTTCACAGGGCCAAACATAACACGCTGGAACATCCAAAGCATATACACGGCTGCCAGGATTACCCCGGTTGTTCCTAATACGGCAAACCATATTGAATCGAGTGCTTCTGAATTGAATGCACCAAGAAGAATCAAGAATTCACCCACAAAACCATTTAATCCCGGTAATCCGATTGAGGATAATGTAGCAATCATAAAGAATACCGCGAATACCGGCATGATACCTGAAAGGCCGCCGAAATCTTTAATCATGCGTGTATGACGACGCTCATAAATCATCCCAACTATAAGGAACAACGCGCCGGTAGATAAACCGTGGTTAATCATCTGAATGATGGC
>SLDG01000209.1 GCA_007125355.1 Balneolales bacterium
AATATCATCCACCAAAGCAGGGATGAGTTTGGGCGTTGGGGATTTCCGGATTGGTGGCACACCCACAACGATGATATCGACATAATTGACAAGCAAACCTTGCAGGAAGTTGGCGAAGTGTTGCTCGAACTCATTTATAACAGGCTTCAATAAGAGATTAGAAAGTTGAGCTTACACTGATATTTTTAAAATGAATCACTAAATCACAAAGGCACTAAGTTTCGCTTCGCGGGAATCGCTATCGCCTGCCTGCTGCAGGCAGGCTCGATGCACTAAGATAGGTTGACGTTTTTGTTCAAAGGAGTCAGTTGTTCAACTTTTATATGGCTTAATCGGAGTGAGTTAATCAATAAAATTAAACGGTAATAATCCTTACACCTTTATGCAAACATCTTATATCCAACTTGAGTTATCTGTGCCTGAAGACTTGCATGAGTACATTATTGCGGATTTTTCTGACCTTGATTTTGAGGGTTTTGACCAAAGAGGGGATATTCTTGTAGGATGGATTCCGAGTCCGAGATACGATGATGTAAAACGCGAAAGAATTGAGGAGTTGTTAATGCAGCTTGGGCAGGGCGCGCATATCATCTCTGAAAAAACAGAAGAGCCCAGAAACTGGAACAGCATTTGGGAAGAAACGATAAAGCCGATGAAAGTCGGCCGGTTTTATATCACGCCAACGTGGGCTGAGAGTATAGAGGATAAAGATGTCATCACGCTGCTAATCGATCCCAAAATGGCATTCGGAACCGGTTATCACGAAACAACGAGAATTATGCTCAGGTTGCTGCCCGATTGTATTGCCGGCGGTGAATCTGTTTTAGATGCCGGAACGGGAACTGGAATTCTTGCTATAGCGGCCATTAAACTTGGAGCAGAAAAAGCCTTTGGCTTCGATATAGACGAATGGAGCTACGAAAATGCAAATGAGAACACACTTCTGAATCAGGTTTCTGAGCAAATAACCATTAAATTCGGAGACGAGTCAACGATTCCGGAAGGGGAGCAGTTCGATGTGGTAATTGCCAACATAAACCGGAACATTTTACTCGATATGGCCTCCTTAATCTGCAATGCTGTTAAAGAAAAGGGGACATTGGTGCTATCCGGATTATTAGTCGAAGATGAAACAATCATCAGAGAAAATGAGTTTTTCAGCCAGCTAAAGCACATTAAAACAGAAAAAGAAAACGATTGGATCGGGCTGGTGTTTAATAAAGGCAAAGGGGTTTGAAGAGTTGAAAGTCTGAAGCTCAAAGCTGAAAGTCAGAAGTTTTCATTTCGAGAAATGTTCCGTCTTGAGCAACACCTTTGTAACCAGCGCGAAGCACCCCACCCATCTGCGCCGTAGGTGCAGCAGCATGATCTGAAGCTATACTAATCACCACAGGGTCTAAACTCAATCAGTTCACTTTGCACAAGTAACAAACCGGACATATATTACCCCATCCCAAAATCACATAAAAAAACCACATTATATGAAACCATACATTCTGCTGATCATATTTATATCCTTACTGGTATTTACCGCTTGTGGCAACTCGTGGGATTCAACTTCCGAAACAGAACCCGTTCTCATTGAAATGGAAACCAATTATGGTACGCTTATCATACAGCTTTATGACGAAACACCACTCCACAGAGATAATTTCAAAACACTCGTTTCAGAAGGGTTTTATGACAGCCTGCAATTTCATAGAATTATTAAGCATTTTGTAGTTCAGGGCGGTGACCCTGATACGCGTAATCTCCCTTTATCAGAAATCGATGGTTTAGGTGGCTTGGATTACACCATCCCTGCTGAGTTTCATCCAGACCTTTTTCACAAGCGAGGTGCTGTCGGAGCGGCGAGGTCAGATAATCCCGAAAGAGAATCGAGCAGTACGCAGTTTTATTTCGTTCAGGGCAGGGTAGCTACCGACAGTCTTATGGTCGTAGCTGATTCAAGAATCAATCATTGGCTGGCGCAGTATCATGTTAGGATGATTCCGGAGTTTACCGCATTAGAAGATTCAGCCTCTGTTTTACGTGAAGCCGGAGAAATCGAAGAAGCTGATAAGCTATTAGCGGAATACAGGCAGATTGTAGAAGAATTTGATGATTTTGAACGCTATGTAATTCCAGGAGAGCATAAAGAAGTGTATCGAACCATTGGTGGAATTCCTCACTTGGATCAAAACTATACCGTATTCGGAGAAATAATTAAGGGACTTGAGGTAATGGATGCTATGGCTGCGGTAGAAACCAACGAAAACGACCGGCCGATTCCGGAAGTTAGATTGTTAAGAGCCAGGGTCGTTGGTACTAATAATAGGTGAAGATTTAAAGTAATCTCTGCATCATAATTCCAATCAAGATTATTCATAAATAACGAAAAATTCTCTTGATTTACAGGAATTAAATTTGGTATGTTAACTGTTCAGAAAAAGAAAGGCCTGAAGCTTCCGCCCCAGGCCCTTGATGTGTTAATCGGCTTTGGTAAGCCTGAACTGAACAGGTATTGTGTATTGAACTTTAACGGGACGACCTCGCTGCATACCAGGCGTAAACCTTACCTGTTTTACTGCCTCTAATGCAGCTTCGTCTAAACCAGCACCAACTCCTCTGACTACAAAAGGGTCAAGCACATTCCCTTGTTCGTCTATTACAAACTGTACTACTACTCTGCCCTCAATTTGGGCTCTTCTTGCCATTTCAGGATACACTACATGGCGTTGAAGCTCTGCCATCCCACCAATTAATTCCGGCATTTGCTCTACTGTTACGAAAATCTCCGGCTCGTCGTCTGCATCATCATCGGGTGGAGGAGGTGGCGTATATGCCAAACCTTCATCCATATCCAAAAATGCATCGAAATCCATTAACTCGTCATCCAATATAGCATCGTCAGGTACCGTAATTGGTACCGGAGGGCGCGGAGGTGGTGGTGGAGTTTCTATGATTTCGGTTTGTATAATTTCTTCAATCTCCAGTATTTCTCTTTCAATTATCTCTACTTCAAAAGTGTCTTCAAACTGAATATTTATTCTAAAAAGTAAAATAAATATCAGAATGCTAACTATCAGGCCGACCTGAATCCTGATTTCATAACCACTGTGTATTTGTACTTCTTCTTTTCTTTTTAATGGATTTAAAGACATCGCCGACTCCTTTCATTCAGTTCATTTACAAATTTGGCTCACACATTTTTTTTGATGTCTAAATAGATTAACAATTTGAGTACAAGATAATGAATTACTTATCTAA
>SLDG01000332.1 GCA_007125355.1 Balneolales bacterium
CATCTAAGCCAGGTAAAAATTAATACGAAGACAAAACGCAAATGTTTTCGTTAGTTTGTAATAAGGTTTATGGGGGGGCGTTTATTCGTTATCTGTTTAGGGTTAAATGAATTGTTCCGGGTTTCAGGTTGCAGATTAACTAAAAAACGTCAACCATGTTCAGGCGCTCACGCAAGTAAATACTTTGGCAAAATTGAGTGCAGGTCAATTCTTTGTTATACTGTTTTAAAAGGTTAAATTTCGATTTAATAATAAACCGGCATTGACAGACACTTTAAGAAAGCCGATTTATAAACTCTTAGACATTTCAGTTTAAATCCCCCAAAAGCGTGAGCAATCCCATTTTAAATCCAGGATTAAAAGAAACGGCGTTTGAAAAAACGCTCAGGCCGGGCAGGCTTGAGGAATTCATAGGGCAGCAAAAAATTATTGATAATTTATCGGTGTTTATAAAAGCAGCCAAAATGCGCGGTGAATCGCTCGACCACGTTCTGCTCTCGGGCCCTCCGGGATTGGGGAAAACGACACTTGCTACTATTTTGGCGAATGAAATGGGGGTAAACCTTCGCCCCACTATTGGCCCTGTCCTCGAAAAACCGGGCGACCTTGCCGGTTTGCTCACAAATCTGGATGAAGGAGACGTGCTTTTTATTGATGAAATCCACAGATTAAATCCGGTTGTAGAAGAATACTTGTATTCAGCTATGGAGGATTTTAAAATAGATATTGTAATCGACTCCGGTCCTAATGCCAGAAGTGTTCAGATAGAGCTGAAACCATTTACACTTGTAGGTGCCACAACAAGAAAAGGCTTACTCACCGCTCCGCTTCGTGCCCGGTTTGGCATCGACTTGCGACTTGATTATTATAGCGTGGAGCTTCTGCAACTGATTGCTGAGAGAACCGCCGAAATACTGAATATTGGAATATCTGACAAAGGAGCTTACGAAATTGCCCGAAGAAGCCGTGGAACACCAAGAATTGTTAACAGGCTCTTAAGGAGAACTCGTGATTTTGCTGAGGTTGATGGGAAAGACACCATCACAGATGAAATTGCGGATAAAGCGCTAAATGCCCTCGAAGTGGACAAGAATGGCCTTGACGAAATGGATATTCGCATCCTGAGCGTAATGGTAGATACCTATAAGGGAAAGCCGGTTGGGCTTGGCACTCTCGCCGTGGCTGCTAATGAAGAAAAGGGCACTATAGAAGAGGTGTACGAACCATTCCTCATACAAGAGGGTTTTATGCATCGTACGCCTAAGGGACGGGTAGCTACCGAAAAAGCATTCAAGTATCTTGGTGTTTCTTTTAGCCGTGGCAACGATAAAAGTCTTTTTGATTAAGCCCCAAATATCCCCCGATTTAAAATTTAAAGGTTAGACTATAAATTCGTATCAATCGAATTTTGACTTATGGTCTTTCTTTATAGGCTGTAACCTGACAAAGTTTTTGCCGCAATCGTGACAGACGTAATATTTAAGTGGAACTAAAAAGCTAATAACTCTTTGCCAAAGCGGTTTTGGAATTCGGTCAACATTACAGGTGATGTTCATTTTTTGAGACTCTTTGCAAGCATAACCCCGCATAGTTGTAGGTTTTCTTATAAACCTGAACGCATTTAAAAGCAAAATAACAACAACTAAAACTACAGCCCCATATAAAATTAACTCCATAGTAAACACTTCAATCTCTTTTTGTAAGTAAAATGAGAAACTACCCCTCGCCCTTTTATATAGTAAGTCATCTTCAACAATTAGTCAAGTTATCAAACTGAAATATTTCTTATATTTGAGGTTATCAAAAAAATATCCAAAACACTCCAAATAAGCTAAATGAAAAGACTATTTACTTCTGAATCTGTTTCTGAGGGCCATCCCGACAAAGTAGCAGATCAAATCTCTGATGCTATTCTCGATGAAATGATTAAATATGATCAGGACTCCCGCGTTGCTGTTGAAACGTTGGTGACAACCGGGTTAGCTGTTGTATCAGGAGAGGTTAGAACTAAATCGTATGTAGATATTCAGGAAACTGTCCGGAACACGATTAGAGAAATTGGCTATACTAAAGATACCTATCGCTTCGATTCTGAATCGTGTGGTGTTATGGTTTCTATACACCAACAAAGTCCTGATATTGCTCAAGGTGTAGATGAGTCTGATCATAAAAAAATCGGAGCCGGCGATCAGGGAATGATGTTTGGCTTTGCCTGCAAAGAGACCCCAACATTCATGCCCATGAGTATTCAATTGGCGCATGACCTTGTTAAAGAGCTGGCACACATCCGCAAAGAAACCAAGCTTATGCCTTACCTTGCTCCTGACAGCAAAAGCCAGGTAACCATAGAAAATGACTCTAATGGCAAGCCCAATCGCTTACACACCGTTGTTTTGTCAACTCAGCACGACGAAGGCATCTCCCAGCAAAAAATTCGGGATGATATTAAAAAATATCTCTTTTCTCGCGTTATTCCCGATAATTTTATAGATGATGACACCATCATGCATATAAACCCAACCGGGAAATTCGTTATTGGCGGGCCACACGGAGATACCGGCCTGACCGGACGAAAAATTATTGTGGATACTTACGGAGGACACGGTGCTCACGGTGGTGGAGCATTCTCTGGTAAAGATTCAACTAAAGTTGATCGTAGTGCTGCTTATGCCGCCCGCCATATTGCTAAAAATATTGTAGCGGCTGATCTTGCGGATAAGTGTCTCGTTCAACTTGCATATGCTATTGGTGTGAGCGAACCGGTATCATTTTATGTAGACACCTATGGAACCGGAAAAGTAGATGACCTTGTCCTTGCCGATGCCGTTTCTAAAGTTTTCGATTGTACTCCTGCCGGTATTATCGAAAGATTTGACTTGCGTCGGCCAATTTTCAGGCAAACGGCGGCTTATGGGCATTTTGGCCGTGATGCTTTCCCTTGGGAACAACTCGATTACGTAGATGCTATAACAAACGCAGTATCATAAATAACGCATTTGCGATTATACTTTAAGCCTGTACGGAATGTAAACACATAAAGCTGTGTTTTATTGAGTACAGGCTTTTTTTGTGGCACAAAGACGTTAAAAGTAATTCATCATCTCATATTCATTTATAATCCCCTATTTGTTTTGAGTACGCCACTAATGTTTCTAATCTTTTTTGTATCGTTAATATCAGTATTTACGCTGATGCAGGTAGTAGTATATCGAGCGTATAAAAGATGGG